>CAZKSU010000052.1:3404-11914 GCA_964555455.1 uncultured Carnobacteriaceae bacterium | reverse complement strand
TGAGAATCAGCCGTTCCGCTACGGTTTTTTCATTGAAGTGGATGTGAGCCCTTTGGCAGGGGATTATCAGCTGCTGTGGCAAAATTTAGCCTATACCAGTGAATTTCTGCAAATCATCGGCGCATTTGAGCCGAAAAATATGGACAGAGGAGCTTAAGTTATGGAAAAGAGATTAAACATTGCGATTGTCGGACTTGGTGTGATTGGGGGCACCTTTGCTTGGGCTTTGAAACGGCAATCGAAATATCGGGTGCGTCTACTGGGGATTGATCATGACCCTGAAACCTTGAAAAGAGCCTACGATGAAGGAGCGATCGACTACGGGGAAACGGCTAATGAGACGATTTTACAAGAAGCCGATTTAGTCATCCTGACGCTTTATCCAAGTGCCGTCGCTGCGTTTGTGGACACGCACCGCGAGGCGTTTAAAGAAGGGGCAATTTTGACGGATGCGACTGGTATTAAAGGCGACATTGTGGAGGAAGTCCTGCCCATTTTACCTGAAGGGGTTGACTTTATATTCGGTCACCCGATGGCTGGAAAAGAAAGCAAAGGCTTTGAATATGCGGACAGCGAGTCTTTTCAAAATGCGAATTACTTGCTGACACCGGTGGAAGGGAACAAAGAAGAAAACTTGGAATTTTTAACCGACCTATTGAAAGCTTTAGGGTTTAAAAGCATCCGCCAAGTTCAACCGCAAGTGCATGATGAAATGATCGCCTTTGTCAGCCAATTGTGCCATGTGCTGGCTGTTTCTTTGATCAACAGTGATGAAAAAGGCCGCGATACGGCCGCTTTTGTGGGCGATACATATCGGGAGTTGACCCGAATTGCGAAAATCAACAGCGAATTGTGGAGTGAGCTGTTCTTATACAATAAGGATGAACTCTTGAGCGCGATGGAAAACTTTCAAAAGCAGTTTGACTTAGTGAAGACTGCGGTTGAAACAGAAGATGAAGAAGCTTTGGTTGAATTGTTTGAAGAAGCGACGGCGAGGCGAGTGGAGCTGGAAAAGTCGGATTCAAAACTAGCCAGCAATAAATAACTCCACAACTAAAGAACGCCAGAACTTTTCGAGGGTTTTGGCGTTTTTGCTGTTCTAAAAGCCCTGTGTCCGTCAGCTATTTCTTTGACGCGTCAGCTAAAGCCTTCATCTTTAAAAAAGGTAATCGCAAGGATCGGCGCTTCATGCTATACTTTTAAGGAAGCTGAAAGGAAAGAAGACGCTCTTTCGCATTTTCGAAGAGGGTTTAGAACTTGGGAGGAATAAAGGACATGACAGAAACAAAACGAAAAATTATTATTGATTGCGATCCGGGGGTGGATGACGCATTCGCGTTAGCGGTGGCGGCTTATGAGGAAAGCCTGGAGATTGTGGCGATTCACACAGTGGCTGGGAATGTCACGCTCGATCACACCACGCGCAACGCCCGCGGCATGGCTAAATTGTTGGGGCTGGAGGTGCCTATCGCAGTCGGAGCGGAGGCACCGCTTGTATTCGACCCTTTTTATGCAGCAGAAGTGCATGGTGAAAATGGGTTTGGCGATGTCGAGCTCACCGATTTGGCCCCTTTGTCGGACTTGACCGCGATAGAGTCTTATGTAGACATCTTATCGGCTGCGGATGAAAAAATAACCATTGTAGCCACCGGTCCTTTGACAAACGTGGCTTTGCTGCTTAAAAGCTATCCGCACCTGAAAGAGAACATTGAAATGATTTCTTTAATGGGCGGCGGCTTGAAAGGCGGGAACACGACAAGTGCCGGCGAGTTTAATTTCTTTTACGATCCGCATGCAGCTCATATTGTGTTAAACAGCGGCTTGCCGATTGTAATGGCCAGTTTAGATGCGACGGAAGAAAGTGAATTTCGACAAGCGGATGCTGAACGTTTGAAAGCAGAGGGCGGAGCTGTAGGTGAATTGCTGCATGATATTTCACAGGCGGCTTTGACTTTCAACCGGGAAGTCAATGGCAGTGATTATATGAGTTTGCACGATGTGATGTCGGTGCTGTACTTAGTTGAACCCGAGCTCTTTACCATTCAAGAGGCGATTGTCAGCGTGGCTTACGACAGCGGGGTCATGCGCGGTTTCAGTCATGCGGATGTCCGCCGCAGTGCGACGAACGAGCCAAACGCAAACGTTATGGTTGATTTAGATAAAGAAGGCTTTATGGAAAAAGTGCTAGAAGCCTTGACAACGGCGCGCTAATTTTCCTGGGGGATTGTATTTTCTTCTCCTTCTTTAGGTGTATTACTAGTGCTGCAGCTGAGCACTTTGTATAATAAAGAAAAGAAGAAGGAGGAGAAGGAAATGAAATATACGGTAGATGTCTTATTGACAAATGAAAAAGAATTGACTTTCACGGATGTGGAAGCGAAGAGTGAAAAAGAAGCAATCGACCAAATAAGCAGTTTTGAAGAGACATTTGTTGTTTTCAAAAAAGATTCGGCTTACTATAAAATCAACGAAGCACATATCATTGGCTATGAAGTGACTTCTAGCTCAGATGCCGGCTCAGACTCCGAATCAGAGGATGAACCAGTGAAACAAGCACTGAATTAATGAGAAAACAGAATGTGCAGATTCATGCGCTGAAATAGGGCAGACGCAAGGAAGCAGCCGCACTCGGGTAGTTTCCCTGCGTTTTTGTCTTTTTTACATGAAAAACAATCATTTTTGTATATGAACATCTTTCATTAAATGTTCAATTGATAGGCTTCAGAGCAAAGTTTTCTCTTTTTTTGCACTCCTAAAACAAAAAATGAAAAAAACAGAAGATATTCTTTTGATATACTCAACCATATAAGAGTATCCTCTATCGATTCACTCAAGCCTGAAAAGTAATGATCTTTGATAAACCCTTTTTGTTTGTTTTTTATCTTTCGTCCCTACATAAATGACCCAAAATAGGATGGTAAACGACTGCCACGAATATTTGTAAGCGTTTTAGTGTTAGAATAGGGTAAGTCGCAAATTAACCGTCGATTAAAGGGTTCATGTAATCATTGCTGACACAGTCTTCTGAATGGGAAAGAAGGGAAAATTTTGAGTGATAGAAAAATGGCGTTTGACAAAGAAAGTGTTTTTTTAGTGACAGGCGGTGCCGGTTTTATTGGCTCCAATCTAGTGGAAGTCTTACTCAACGCGGGCTACAAAGTACGTGTCCTAGATAATTTAACGACAGGCCGCCGAAAAAATGTGGAATTATTTTTAGCCCATGAAAACTACAGCTTTATCTTAGCTGACATTACTGATTTTAAAAGCTGCTTAAATGCAACAGAGGGAGTGGATTACGTTCTCCATCATGCGGCTCAAGGAAGTGTATCTTTAAGTATTGAACTTCCTCGTCATTTCGAGACGGTCAATATCCACGGAACACTCAATATGCTGGAAGCGTCTCGCCAAAATGGGGTCAAGAAATTTGTCTATGCTTCAAGTGCATCTGTTTATGGGGACGATCCTACGCTGCCTAAAAAAGAGGGCCTGGAAGGAAAAGTCCTGTCGCCTTATGCGCTAACAAAAGAAGTCAATGAAAAGTTCGCTCGCCTGTACAGCGATTTATATGGATTAGAGACCTACGGCTTAAGGTATTTCAATGTATTTGGAAAAAGACAAAATCCACAAGGAGCTTACGCAGCCATGATTCCTAAGTTTATTCAAAAGCTGCTGAATAATGAACAGCCGACCATTCATGGAGACGGGCAGCAAAGCCGCGATTTCACCTATATTGACAATGTGATTGAAGCGAATTTGAAAGCCTGCAAAGCTTCTAGTGAGTCGGCGGGTGAAGTGTTTAATATCGGAAACGGAGAACAGCAAACCTTGCTTGATATTTACTACATGCTCTGTGAAGCTCTGGGAAAAGAGATTGAACCGATTTTTGGTCCTGAACGTGCCGGTGACATTCGACACAGTTATGCCGATATTCAAAAAGCCCAGTATCTGCTTGACTATACGCCGCAGTGGGATTTTGAACGGGGAATCAAAGAAACCATTGCTTGGTATACGGAACAGGTGAATGTTGGCTAGTGAGGCATGCGATTTCAAGAGTGAACGGACTTTTGGCTGAAGAACAGACAGAAGATCCTGTGCAGAGAGTTCGTCAGACAGGTAAATAAGAGGTGATAAGATGACAGCTATCCGGGTTTTACAGTCCCTGGCCAACCTGAATCACAGTGCAGCGGAAGCGATGATTATCGGACTTTATAAAGCGATAGACCGTGAACGGATTCAGTTTGATTTTTTAGTCGATAAGCAATCGGACCCTTATGCTTTTGCGCAAGAAGTTGAACGATTAGGCGGCCGCATGTTCACAGTCCCCAAGTTCAATGGGAAAAATGTAAGAACTTATCGAAAAGCCGTCAAAAGATTGCTTCAAGAGCACCCTGAGTGGCAGCTGGTCCATATGCACAATAGCTCCACAGCGATGCTGGTTATGGATATTGTCAAAAAACAGCAGATGAAGCCGATTGTGCATGCTCACTTTAACCGCCGGCCAAGAGATTTCCGCTCGTTTACACAAGAACTCTTGCGCTCGCGAATTAAATACCATACGAATTACCTTTTGGCTCGTTCTCAAGAAGCCGGTATGAACACCTTCAAAGTTGAAAAAGAAGCGTTTAACATTATAAAAAATGCCATTGAAACGGAGAAGTTTGTTTTTAACCAAACGGTTAGAGAGCAGAAAAGAGCGGAGCTGGACATCGAAGAGGAGTTAACGGTGTTGGGTCATGTAGGCGGAATGAGTGAGGATAAAAACCATCTCTTTTTAATCGATATCTTCAGATGGCATCTGCAGTTTAATCCAAAAAGTCTTTTGCTCCTTATTGGATCAGGAGAGCTGGAAAAGAGAATCCGCAACAAAGTCACTTTCTATAATTTGGAGACAAAAGTGAAGTTTCTGGGCGTTCGAGACGATGTGAGTGAACTCCTCCAGGCGATGGATATTTTTGTTTTTCCTTCCTTATTTGAAGAATTTCCTGTGACCTTAGTCGAGGCACAGGCAGCGGGTTTGCCGGTGGTCGCATCCGATGCGATGACACGCGAAGTAGAGATCACTGACCTGATCACTTTTATACCCTTAGATAAAAATCCCTTTTATTGGGCTCAAACGATTGATAAACAATCACTCTTGTTTCGGGACAATAAACGAGAGGAGATTTTAGCGGCTGGCTACGACATCAAAGAAGCGGCCAAAGAGTTAGAAAATTATTACTTAAACATAGTAGAGGAAGTAGATAGATAAACGGCTGACCTGATCGGAATATGTTAAAAAATAACACAACAAATCGTAAGAGGACTGGTGAGTATACTGTTTGGTTCATTTTTTCTCCAGAGGTATACGTAACGCTGAAACAGCTTTACATCACCGGGACTAGTTGGTTGATTGAGCACTTATTCTTACTGTTGTCCTTCAGTGTATATGAAGAAAGGTATCAAGGTGAAGTATGATGAATATATGTTTTTTCTCAGGTGATATTACCCGAAGCGGCGAAACGGAACGAGCGACGCTGCTCCTTGCAAATGCTCTAGTCCAGCGCGACCCGAACTATACCATTCATATTTTAAGTTTAGAAAATGAAAATGAAGAAGTGTTCTTTGAAGTGGATCCTGCAGTCCAGTTGGCGAGTATTCTAAACAACCCTGCAATCAATGGACATAAATCAAAGTTTGCTACGATTTCTGGAAGAATCCGCAGATATGTCCTTGAAAATGAGATCGATATCTTTATTGATGTGGACACGATTTTAAGCCTGTATAGTCTGCCGGCGCTTGCCAACATAGGGACGAAACATGTGGCTTGGGAACAGTTTTCCTTCAATCAAAATCTAGACACCCGCTTACGTACATGGGGCCGGAAATTGGCCTCCAACTATTCCGATGCGATTGTTGTTTCAACAGAAAAAGACCAGGAAAACTTTTTAATCCATTTAGGCATCAATCGCCCCATTTACCAAATTTACCATCCAATAGGGCCTGTAAAGTCGCCGCAAAGCAATCACTATAATAAAGACAGCAAAATCATCTTAAGCGCTGGGCCGCTGACCCACCAAAAAGGCTTTGATTTATTGCTTGATGCCGCTTCCGATGTCTTCAAAAAACATCCGGATTGGGAATGGTGGATACTAGGGGATGGAGAAGACAGAGACGCGCTGCAAGCGAAAATCGAGCGGCGAGGACTTGACCAGCAGGTGAAGCTATTAGGCCATGTCTCCAACATGGAAGAGTATTATAAAAAAGCGGCTATGTTTGTTTCGACTTCCCGGTTTGAACCTGCGGGCTTAGCGTTGACCGAAGCAAAAGCTTTGGATTTGCCGTGCATCAGTTTTGATGTAGAATCGGCACCGTCTGAGATTATTTCAGATGGCATAAACGGCTACCTCATTGAACCCTTTAACACAAAAAAGATGGCAGGAGCAATTAATTACCTCATCGAAAATTCAGATGAACGCAAGAGACTATCCAGTCAAGCCTTAAAAGACACAGAAAAATTTGATTTAGAGCAGATTGTCGATCAATGGGAAGATTTATTCCATCATTCCCATTATTCATTCGAACTGCAGCTGAAAGGCGGAGGGTATGGAAACTAGCAAGGTAGGCCTGTCTATGTCTATAGTGAAGCCATCATTTGATGGGTAAAAAGGCAAGCCGTTCGTTTCCTTTAGTCGTCAGAATGCTGCACAGAACATTCGAAGATAAAAGCATACACAAGACCAGCGAGAAGGAGTGTCAGACACCGTGAAAATGACCATTCAACAAAAGGCCTCTATTTTTATGCAAAATATCGTGACAACCTGGCGAGGCTATAAGGACAAGGAAGAGAGACAGGGTAAGTTCTACGAGCGTTATCTCAATTTCTATTCCAACTATGATTATTCAGATAAGGAACATCTCCAAAGAGAGCAAAATCACGAATTGCAGCGGCTGATCAGATACGCAGCAGCGAACAGTCCGTTTTACCAAGAATTTTATAAAGGCATTCCTTTAGAGGACATTCAAACAGTGCAAGATTTGGAAAAACTGCCGATTCTTGATAAAAAAACGCTCCAGCAGAATTTAGAGACGATGTATACCATCAAAGAAAAGGATGGCGTTGTCCGCTACACGAATAACACGAGCGGGAAGCCTTTAAAGTATATTCATACGTATAAAGGCATACAGCTTCAAAATGCCTTTTTAGATCAGTTCAGACGGCATCACGGCTTTGTCAATGGAGAAATGAAAAAAGCGAGTTTTGAGGCTTTAGAGCTGACAGAGGTGAATGAGGAATTCAAAATATTTTGGCGGGATAATCAGGCAATGAAACAAAGGCTGTACTCCAGCGATCACTGTCAAGAGGCGCATCTCTCTTATTATCTTGAAAACCTGAACCAATATAAACCGGTCGCTTTAGAGGGTTCTCCTTCTGTTTTATATGAATTAGCGCACTACATAAATCGTCAAGAAATTGAATTGTCCTTTCAGCCGGTGGCCATCTTTCCAACAAGTGAGAGCTTGCTGCCGGGTTATCGCGAAGAAATTGAGAAAGCTTTTAACTGCAAGGTGTACAACCATTATGAATCCAGCGAGGGAGTGCCTCTTGTCGTGGAATGTTCGGAGGGGCAGCTGCACCATCATATACTGAGCGGCGTCATCGAACAGGATGAAGAGAAGGGAACGCTCATCACTTCTTTTATCAATGACGGCACACCATTAATTCGTTACCGGATCGAAGATACCATCGAGTTGGAGCATCCAGAGAACACTTGCGCTTGCGGCTCAGCTTTTCCTTTAGTTAAAGAACTACACAGACGAACGAGCCCTGCCATTCCAACGCATACCCATGGAAAAGTTGTCCCTGTTTTTCGGTCATTGTTTAAGAACATCTAAAGTCGGCGATGTATTGGACGGGCTGCTGGAACTTCTTTGAGCGCACGGATCATTGGAGCCAGCTATATGGGAAGGCTATTCCGCTAGAAACAGAGAGATGAAAAATGACTAGGCCGTTTCCATAAGAAGATTGAGGTGGAAGAAATGGAAGCTTATAAATTAAAAACGCCCTATTTTTTAATTGAAAAAGAAGAGTTGGAACAAAATATCGCAACTATTGACCAGGTTCTCAATCAGTACTGGGAAAATTCAATTGTCGGGTATTCAGTCAAAACAAATCCGGTGAGATGGCTGTTGGATTATTTTCGAAAAAATAAGTTTTATGCAGAAGTGATGTCGGATGAGGAATACGCTTTGGCTGTAGCGACCGGTTTTAAGGGAGAGCATATCCTATATAACGGGCCCGCTAAGTCTAAAGAAAACTTCCTCGAAGCCATTGAAAGCGGAAGTCTGGTTTCGATTGATTCACAGCGCGAGCTGGACTGGCTGGAAGACTTGGACCGGAATCAGGAAGAGACCTACCAAGTTGGGCTGCGGGTGCATGTGGATGTGGAAACGCATTGTTCCCATTCTGCCGCCATGGCTGCCGAAGGAGGGCGGTTTGGTTTCTCCTATGAAACGGGGGAATTGAAGCGAGC
>CAZKSU010000052.1:0-3304 GCA_964555455.1 uncultured Carnobacteriaceae bacterium | reverse complement strand
AGGAAACCACCCTGATAGTGGAGGCGGGGCCTTCCTTGATTGCCTCTCCCGTTCAATTCGTGACACAGGTATTTGATGTGAAAGAGACGACTCGCAATCGGTTTGTCTTAGTTGACGGCAGCCGGGTAAACATTGACCCTCAATTTAAAGCCTCCGATTATCTGTATAGTTTAGATTTAGAAGAAAATAGGGAAAGAAGAACAGTGGAAAATCAAGTGATATCGGGCGTGACTAGTTTAGACGGCGACTGTTTGCTTCAGCTAGAAAACCATCCTGAACTGTTGCCAGGGGATAACATCACTTTCCACCAAGTCGGTGCTTATACTATGAGCTTATCGCCGTTGTTTATGAAAGGTTTCTCTGATATTTATGTAAAAGAGAACAACGAATACTATAAGGTTCGGGAAAAATGGGGGTTAAACAAGTATTTAGAGACTCAGACAGAAGAGACATTCACAAAAATTTTTGGCCCCTCTTTTTAAATAAAGTTAAATAACCGTTAGTGTGCTCTCATACCTCGGCGCATTAACGGTTATTTTGCTGGAAAGAAGGAATAATGGGTCATTAAGAAAATAGCGGGTTCAATCAAGAAACCGCATTAAATTTCCAAGAAGATTTGTTCA
The DNA here is from genome assembly GCA_964555455.1 of uncultured Carnobacteriaceae bacterium. Taxonomy (GTDB): domain Bacteria; phylum Bacillota; class Bacilli; order Lactobacillales; family Carnobacteriaceae_A; genus Atopostipes. Next base: position 2,681 of record CAZKSU010000052.1, on the reverse strand, counting down.
TTTGCCGTAAAAAAATCTTCTAAACAACCATCTCATTCATCGACAGAATAGTAAGGGTCTAAAAGCGCTTAAAGCCAATCTCTGAGAAACTTTTTTCTCTTCTTGTGAAATCATCCGGAATGTTTTTTGGAAATTCTCTCTAAAGGATATGTTATAATCGGACTACTTCATTTTGAAACACATTAAAGGAGATATTATGGCTAAAAAGAAATTTTATGCAGTAAGAAAAGGGCGCGAGACAGGTATTTTTGATACTTGGCCGGAAGCGCAAAAATTAGTCTCTGGTTTTCCAGGGGCAGAATATAAATCATTTAAGACAAGAGAAGAAGCAGAGGCTTTTTTGAATCTAGAACATCCAGGTGCCGATTTACAGCAAGACACCGAGACATTGAATGCCCATATTGAGGAGGAGATCTCGACCCTTTCACCAAAGAAAGTCATTGCTTTTATTGACGGCAGCTACGGCACGGTCAATGAGCGTGAAAAGTACAGTTTTGGGGCGGTCCTCATCACCGATGAACAAGAGGTGGAATTGTACCGCGGCTACTTGAACCCGGATTGGATTGCTTTTCGCAACGTGGCTGGAGAAATTCAAGGGGCGATGGAAGCGATCAGCTGGGCGCTTGAGCACGGGAAAACGGAAATAGATCTGTACTACGACTACCAAGGCATTGAAAAGTGGGCGGTGGGAGACTGGCGGGCGAATTCGGCCGTCGCCATCACTTATGTCGAGTTTATAAAAAAAGTAAAAGATCAGCTTACGATCCGGTTCTTCCATGTGCCGGCGCATACGGGGATCAATTACAATGAGCGTGTGGATGATTTAGCCAAAGATGCGCTGAAGAGCCAGGATTTCCGAACACATGACAAGATGAGTTTCTATTTGGCCGGCTTGGCCCAAGAAGCTTGGGTGGCTCTTTATGAAAGTCTGCGCGCTGAAAATGCGGCGCTGGGCATCGCGGATGACATCCAGACCCGGACTGAAGAGACAGGCAAAGATTACCTGCACCGGATCATTTTGGCTGAAGGCGAGGAGCAAGTGGCCATCAATTTATACGGCCGTGACAAAGCGTACGTGCAAGGGCATCCGGAATCGCGCTTTTACCAGCGTGTGGTCTTGTTGGCGATTGGGCAGCTGGAGACGAGGGATAGAGTCCTGACCGAGTTGAATCGATTGTATCAGGGCAGCGTGGATAAAGAATCTTTCGCTTTTGCAGGTGAACGTTTGCTTTTAAATGTGCCCAAAAGAAGGGTGTCAGGCACTTTATGGTGTGCGGTGTATGGGGTGTTATTCCAAGGAGTTTTGAAAGATTATACGCCCTTGCTGATTCCCATCTACAGGGCCTTGCGTGCAGTCGACGCGACATCCGCTTCTTTTGATGAAATGGAAAGGCTGTATGCACAATGGGCGCAAAAAAAAGCCAAAGAGCCGCTTCTTCCGGATTTAAACGAGGCAAGAAACCGGCTGGAAATCGGTTTGCATGCGGTGAATCACTATTTTGCCTAAGCAGAAATACAGCCGAATTCTTTTTCAAACCGAGCAGTTTTATAGCACCGCTTCCCGCTAAAAGGCGTATAATAAAGGTGAAGAAAACAAAGGGATGAGGAGGGAACGATATGGGACGTCGCACGCGGTATATTTTAATTTACACAGCGGTATTGTTTTTTCTAGGTGCAGGGCTCGGCTTAATTATCGGAATGAATATTGGCGGCAATTATTTTGAGACGTTTCAATTAGGTTCTTGGACAGGGTATGAGGCGACGGGTATGCTAGGGCTGATGTTTGGCGCTCTTATTGGAGGACTCAGCGGACTGCTTCTTGGCAAACGTGTGACGAAGAAAATGATTGAAACGGACTAACGGACAAGCCATTCGGTTAACCGAATGGCTTTTTTTGATGAGTCCCTTTCCAATTGTAAGCGATTTTCCTATATACTACACTAGAAGAGAGAATGAAGGAGAGGATGACATTCGATGGACCTGGCGCATTATACTTTGGATCAATCGTTTGAAATTTTAGGGAAGTGGACGCCTGATTTTTTGAATTTTCAAGAAGCGATCAGCGGCACGCTGTACTACGATACGGATGGGATGACACTGGAAATTTACGGAGCGTTTGACTTTGCCGCACGGACGGAGAGAATTTACGGCTTTTCTCAAGATGGGAAATTGGTGTGGATTCCGAATGTGGTGAGTCGCAAAGAAAATCAGTCCACACCGGGATATTCAGTGAAAAAGTATACCGTGCAAGAATGTTTTGTTTTTGATCTGAATTTGTCTGCTTTAAGGCTAAGCCCAAAGGAAGCCTTTGAAGAGATGTTCAAAGACGCGACCACGGACTTTAAAGTCCATGAGGTCTCTTTTGTGACGAACCATATGTTTGCGTGGTTCGGCGAGCATTTAAAGTTTACGGATGCAGCAGATACTCTGACCATCCCTCACGGCACGATTGAGGAGCATATTTACCCTTACAATGATGTGGCTTTAAAAACAGAATGGGCGCAAGAGCTGCAGACGGCACCGCAGCAAATCAAAGTGGACAGCCGCGCCGAAATTTTTGTAAAAGACGCCGCTGAAAAGCCGCTGTTTTTTAAACGCTTGTATAAAAAAGCCTTGAATGTAAAGAAGCTGATTGAGCTGTTTTGCGAAGACGACAACTTTTTTGATGCGATTTCCTTTCA
>CAZKSU010000051.1:0-11935 GCA_964555455.1 uncultured Carnobacteriaceae bacterium | reverse complement strand
CTTTAAAGAAGGGGACGCTCATTTTGACTTTCGAGCCTTGCTTGAAAGCATTGTAAAATCTCCGACAATTATGGTGTATTGTCTCATGGTGACTTTATCTTTGCTGTCTTTAAATTTGCCTTCTTTGGTTCTGAATGTCGCTGAGGTTATGGGGGCTGCTAATACCTTTTTAGCGATGTTCCTTATCGGAGTGGCCTTAGAATTCAATTTTGGTCTAGAAGAATTGAAAACAATGGCGAAGTATTTAACCATCCGCTACACCCCGGCTATTCTTTTGTCCTTGCTGATTTTAGGGCTCCCCTTTTTAGGAAATGACATTCAATTAGGCTTAAGTGTGTTAATGTTAGCGCCCGTTGCTGGCTCAGCTCCTATTTTTACAGCGTTATTAGAGGGTGATTTAGAATTGTCCGGGCAATTTAATTCTGTCTCTATCGTCCTATCTATTCTATTCATCAGCAGTTATTTAACCGTTTTAGGGCTTTAATTTTCAGATGTGGTAAAATAAAGAAAAGTATCGTGTGAGAGGAGGGCTTTGAATGAAAAAAGATTTATTATATGTTGATGGCTACAACATGATTGGTGCTTGGCCGCATCTTCAGAAATTTCAAAAGCAAAATGATATGGTTACAGCGCGTGAAACGCTGCTACATGAATTAAGTGAGTATGCCAAATATGAGAAGGTAGAAGTGCGCGTTGTTTTCGATGCCTACTTTGTTCCAGGTATTCAACAATCCTATGATCGATACAATCTAAAGGTCATTTTTACGAAAGAAGATGAGACGGCGGATAGTTACATTGAGAAGGCTGTCGGAGAAGAAAACCTTTTTACAACGAATGTGATTGTCGCTACGTCAGATTTAGCCGAACAGTGGTTAGTTTTTCAACGGGGCGCCTCCAGAAAATCTGCAAGAGACCTCTATAAAGAAATACAGCATACAAAAGAACGAGTGAAACTAGATACCATAGATTATAATGTTAAAAATGCCCGGCGTAATACACCTTTTAATGATGAACAAGAGACCGCCTTAAGACAATTAATGGCTGAGCTAGAAAAACAAGACTAGCAAAAACAGTTTAAAAAATGAGTGAAAAAAGCGCACAAAATAAAATTTATACATTTTTCTATAAAGCGCTTCCTTTTTGTAGCGTTTTGTGGCAGAATATACTCTCAAGTATAATTTGCTCAATACTATAAAAGAGGTGAAATATGGATAGAGAAATGTTCGAATCGAATCTGCCGGAATTTCTTGTTTTTTTACTGCAAGAACAAGAAACAGAAGGAGATACGTTTGATTTTCTGATAGAGCTCAGTAATCCTGTTCTCTACGGTGCATTAAAAAGGTTTTACTATTTAGAGGGATATGAGAAAGAAGATTTAGTACAAGAAGGCCGAATTGTTTTAGCGCGAGTCATCATGGAATATGATTTAGAAAGCCCATTAAGTTTCTTAGAATATTATCAATTGATGCTGATGAACCATCTCAATAAACTTTTAAGAAAACAAGAAGCGCAAAGCAGAAGAGCGAATAAATTTGCTCATTCACTTGATGAAATTACGGAAAATGTGGGAATACATATACAAGGAACCTCAAGTGCTGAGACCTACCCGGAAGAATTCGCTGTACTGAAAGAAGCTTATAATAGCTATCTCTTAGACTTATCTGGCTTTGAGCGGGAAGTCTACGACGAATTTATGACGGGCAAGACTGTAGAGGAAATCGCTAAGTCACTTGAATGTGACGTGAAGCAAACAAAAAGTGCATTGTACCGATGCAGAAGAAAACTAGATAATTATTTGCAATAGTTAGTGAAGGGTTACACAAACTGAGCCTTTTATACTTGATGTGTTAATTGCACCTATAAGAAAATTAGGTGCTTTTTTGTTTCTCAGAAATCGATAGAAATGGTTTTCAAAACGAACAATAGTTGCTATAATGGTAATAACCTAAAGAAATAGGGGCTGAGTGTTTTGCAAAATAATAAAAAATCGAACATTACCCATTTAAATGAGTATTCAATGAATAAAACGCTTGAAAATATTCGACAAAGTAAGCGAAGAAGGCTTGTCCGTATACGTTCAGCAATTATACTTGCTTGTGGAATTGTATGTATTGGTTTAGCTGGCTTGCCGTTAGCCAATAATATGCAAAAAACAAATGAAATAAATGAACTCCATGCAAAGGCAGCGAGCGAACTTGAAACCTTGGAAGATGAAAGAAAACAGTTAGAGTACAGAGTAAGCTTGTTAGAAGATGAAGAATATATCGCAAAGCTAGCAAGAAAAGAGCTTAATCTATCTAAAGAAGAGGAAATTTTAATTAATCTGCCTGAAGCGGACGATACGCAACACGCTGATGAGTTAGAGGATAGCGAAAAATCAAATAAAGAAGAGAATGAATCCGAATAAATGGAAATCGATCAATGCTTTAAAAGTAAGAGGAATAGTCATTAGAAACATGTTTCTTTTTTGAAAAAGAGGAAGTAACATGTTATTTGGCTTGAAAAACTACATTTTTTAAAAAAACAGTACATATTTCAGTGAAACATGTTATAATAGATTCAAATTTATCAGGAGGAGAAATGATTTAATGTCACTCGAAGTGGGCCAAAAGGTAGAAGGTAAGATTACGGGTTTAGCGAAGTTCGGAGCGTTTATCGATTTAGGAAGCAATAAGACAGGATTAGTTCATATTAGTGAAGTCTCTGACAAGTTTGTAGAAGATATTAATGACGAATTAAATGTGGGTGAAATTGTTACTGTTAAAATTCTCTCAATCGGAGACGACGGAAAAATTGCATTGTCGATGCGCGATAAAGAAAAAGAAGCGCAAGAGAAAAGAGAAGCTCAAAAATCTGCACCTGCAAAGAGACAGAGTAAACCCTCACCATCTCGACCAAATAGTTCAAGAAACTTTGACTCGTTAATGGATGATTTCTTAAAAGACAGCGAGACACGTCTATCATCTTTACGTAAGAACACTGAAAGCAAACGTGGCGGGCGCGGCGGACGTCGTAGCTAGTCATTATTAGAATAGTCATTTAAAAAGGCAGGAGATACGGTTCCTGCCTTCTTTTTTTAATCTAAGACAGTGAATAAACAAGGAGGATAAGAGTGATTCAAGAGTTTGAACAAATACTTGAAGAAAATAATATCCTTTATCCAAAAAAGCATGTGCTGCTCGGGGTTTCAGGTGGCGTCGACTCTGTTGCTTTATTCCATTTAATGCAAGCCATTGATGAAAAAAAGCGTCCGAACATTTCTGTCGCTCATATTAACCACCAGGCAAGAAAAGCCTCCGATAGAGATGAGGCTTTTGTTCGCAAACTTGCTGACGCTTATGATGTTCCTTTTTATTCACATGTTTGGGAAAAAAGTGACCATCCGGACAGTGGCTTTGAAGAAGCAGCCCGTGACGTTCGTTACACATTTTTCGAAAAAATTATGGAAAAACAGGGGCCGACGGTGCTCATGACGGCTCACCATCAAGATGATCAAGTGGAAACAGTCTTGATGAAATTGGCCCGTGGAAGTTCACTTGAGCAGTTAACCGGCATTCAGCTGATGCAGCCATTTAGCCGAGGCCAGCTGATGCGGCCGCTGCTGTCTTTTCCAAAAGAAAAAATCTATGCTTATGTGGAAGAAAATAATATTGATTATGTGGAAGATGCCACAAATCTATCGCTTGATTTCACACGAAACCGATACCGAAATCAGATCATACCTTTATTAAAAGAGGAGAATGACAAATTTAATGCTCATGTTGAACGGTTTGCTGAAGACATCCGTGATCTTCTGCTGATTGCTGAGCGACCGATCCATGCAGCTTATAAACAACTCGTGCGCATGAAGAGTCAGAACCTCTCATTTAACCGGAATCAATTCTTTCAACACGATGAGCCGATGCAGCGAGCCCTCTTACAACAAATCTTGGCTACATTGTATGAAGAATCTGAAGTCGCCTATAAAACAACCTATATTGAAATGGTTCGAAATTGGTTAATTGAGGGAGAAGTGAATACAAGTCTCGACCTACTGAACCATTTCACCGTACGCAAAGACTATCAGCAGGTTATTTTTGAAAAGAAAACCTCGAGAAAAGAGGCTGGCTCCAAGAAAGAATACAGCTTAGAGAAAATCAATGAGTGGATCGAGTTATCTTCTCATGAAAAAATTGGGGTTTTTGAATCCAATGGGCAGGAAGAAAACGAGTCACTCATTTTCCATGCCGATCAAGTCAAGTTTCCTTTAACTGTTCGTCATCGCAAGCCAGGTGATCGGATGAGCTATAAAGGATTGTCTGGAACCAAGAAAATTAAAGATATTTTTATCGATGAAAAAGTAGCACCTGAAGAGCGCGAACGGGCTTGGTTAGTTGAAGATGCAGACGGGCGGATTATCTGGCTGATTGCTTACCGAAAAATGTATTTGTTAAGTGACATAGAAACTGATAAAATAGCGTATGTCATAAAATATAAAAAATTAGATGATAAATTATGAGGAGTAAATAAAAATGGATATGGATCGCAATATTGAACGTGTTTTAATTTCAGAAGAAGATATTCAAAACCGCATTACAGAAATGGGACAAATGTTGGGAGAAGAATACCAGGATAAAAATCCTTTAGTCGTCGGAATCTTAAAAGGAGCTCTTCCTTTTATGGCAGACTTGATAAAAGCCATGCCAATATTTTTAGAGTATGACATGATGGATGTTTCTAGTTATGGAACAGCAACTACTTCCTCAGGAGAAGTTAAGATTATCAAAGATTTGGATTCATCTGTTGATGGCCGCCATGTTTTAATTGTAGAAGACATTATAGATACTGGCCGCACATTGAAATATTTACAAGAAATGTTTCGTAATCGAAATGCTGCATCCGTTAAAATTGTCACTTTATTAGATAAGCCGTCTGGCCGGGTGACAGGATTAAATGTGGATTGGAAAGGCTTTGATATTCCAGATGCATTCGTGGTAGGCTACGGTTTAGATTACTATGAAAATTACCGGAACTTGCCGTATGTTGGTGTATTAAAAGAGGATGTCTACTTTAAATAACCCTTTTTATAATTCTTATAGAAAAATCAAACAATATTCATAGAGTTACTAGGAATATTGTGATACCATGTTTAAAGACGTTAAATTCATTTAATGTCTTTTTTATCCAATCTAATCATTCAAATAATGAAGCAACAAAAATTTGAAATTAGTGTAAAGTGATGGAGGAAAAAATGAAGAGAAGAAACTTTTTTAATAGCAGTCTCTTCTATATACTTGTATTTTTGGGAATAATTGGGTTGACTCAACTATTTGCGAATAATGCAGGACCAGAGAGTACTGAAGCAGTAAGTACTACTGAGTTCGTTCAATATTTAGAAGATGACCGTGTAGAACGGTTTACGATTCAGCCTACGGGTGGCGTGTATGAAATTACAGGTACTTTCCGTAATGGAGAAGAAGTAGAAACTGACGCAGGAACTGAAGAAGAGAATATTCCAATTTTCGGTGGCTTGCAGGACAATTCTGCGGAAGGTTTTCAAACGCTCGTATTGATGAATGATTCCGTTATAAATGAAATATATGAATATACGCGTACGAATGATGTAACGATGCATTCTGTTGAAGAAGCGACTCCAAGTATTTGGACGAGCTTACTTGTAACATTCCTGCCTTTCCTTGTATTTGGTGGATTTCTCTTCTATATGATGAGACAAGCCGGTCAAGGTGGTGGAGGCGGAGGTGGCGGCCGCGGAGTAATGAACTTCGGGAAGTCACAAGCCAAAGAAGCAGATGCTGAAACGAGTAACGTTCGCTTTGCAGATGTTGCTGGTGCAGACGAAGAAAAACAAGAACTAGTGGAAATTGTCGAATTTTTGAAAGATCCAAGAAGATTCAATCAACTGGGTGCACGTATTCCAGCAGGGGTTCTTTTAGAGGGTCCTCCCGGAACAGGTAAAACCTTGCTTGCTAAAGCAGTAGCAGGGGAATCTGGTGTACCGTTCTATAGTATTTCCGGTTCAGAATTCGTAGAGATGTTTGTAGGGGTCGGTGCAAGCCGTGTACGTGACCTTTTTGACAACGCCAAGAAAAACTCACCGTCTATTATCTTTATTGATGAGATTGACGCGGTGGGCCGCCAGCGTGGAGCTGGAATGGGCGGCGGACACGATGAACGTGAACAAACTCTAAACCAGTTACTGACTGAGATGGATGGATTCGAAGGGAATGAAGGTGTCATTGTAATGGCAGCTACAAACCGTGCGGATGTCTTGGACCCTGCTTTATTGCGACCAGGACGTTTTGACCGTCGTATTTTAGTCGGCCAGCCGGATGTTAAAGGACGAGAGGCCATTTTGAAAGTTCACTCTCGCAACAAACCGTTATCTGACGAAGTCAACTTAAAGTTGATAGCCCGTCAGACCCCAGGATTTTCTGGTGCAGACTTAGAAAACCTGTTAAATGAAGCGGCTTTAATCGCTGCTCGACGTAACAGCACGATCATCGAACCAATCGATATGGATGAAGCGCACGACCGTGTCATTGCAGGTCCAGCGAAGAAGGACCGTATTATGAACGAAACTGAGCGTAAAATGGTTGCTTACCACGAAGCTGGGCATACCATTGCTGGTTTAGTGTTAAGTGATGCACGCGTGGTTCATAAAGTAACCATCGTGCCGCGAGGACGTGCAGGCGGATATGCAATTATGCTTCCAAAAGAAGACCGCTACTTAATGACTGAAAAAGACATGAGAGAACAAATTATCGGTTTACTTGGTGGACGGGTTGCTGAAGAAGTATTCTTCGGCACACAATCAAGTGGAGCGTCAAATGACTTCCAGCAAGCTACATCCCTGGCACGTGCCATGGTCACTGAATATGGAATGAGTGAAAAACTTGGTCCTGTTCAATATGAAGGCGGAAGCGGACAAGTCTTTATGGGTCGCGACTATACACAGACAAAAGGTTACTCAGAACGCATCGCTTATGAGATTGACCAAGAAGTTCTGCGTATTATTGAAGAAGCTCATGAAGAAGCGACAGAAATTGTTAAAGCGCATGGTCAACAACTGAAACTGATTGCAGAGCACTTGCTCGAATATGAAACATTAAATGAATTAGAAATTAAGAGTTTATTCGAAGATGGTGTAATGCCTACGCGTGATCCAAACAGACATGAGTATCCTCGTGAGGAAGACACTGAGGAAGATGAAACAGCTGGAACCTCTTACGATCAGATTAAAAAAGCTCATGAAGAGCGTGTACAAGCGATTGAAGAGCAATTTTAAAAACAAAAATCAGGTCGTGAAACGCTTGGACTATCAGAAATCGAAGAAGAGGGCGAGAAGTCTGAAGAGATACTGCCTGAAGAAGAAACGAAAACAGAAAAAGAACCTGAAGACGTAGATACCGAAGCACTGCGTCGCGAAGTGGAAGAAGAAAAAGAATCTGATTCAGAAGATGAAGAGGATAAAGACAAAAACAACTAAATGTTAGTGGAGAGAAGAGGGTGCGATTTTTCGCTATCCTCTTTTTTCACTGATAATCAAAAAACGAAAGAAAGAGTGAAATAAGATGTCTGATTCTTTAATAAAAGCTCTAGCTTATAATAATGAACTGCGAATATATGTGGTAGATGCAACCGAAATGGTGGAAGAAGCGCGCCAATTGCATGGCTCATGGAATACAGCCACTGCCGCATTAGGAAGAGCGCTAATTGGCACAACCTTGCTTTCTGCGACATTAAAGAATGAAAGTGATGAGCTGACGGTACGCATCCAAGGCGACGGGCCGATCGGTCATATGGTGATCGCTGGAAATATGCATGGTCGAATGAGAGCCTATGTGCAGAATCCGGAAGTGTCTTTAGAACTAAATGAAAAAGGAAAAATAGATGTTCGAGGAGCTGTGGGACAAAACGGCTTCTTAACAGTAACGAAAGATCAAGGGCTGAAAACACCATTTGTCGGACAAGTCCCGCTTGTCAGCGGAGAGCTAGCAGAAGACTTCACTTATTATATGGCAGTTTCAGAGCAAACTCCTTCTTCTTTTGGCTTGTCTGTACTCGTCAATCCCGATGATTCTGTAAAAGTAGCAGGCGGTTTTATGATACAGGTCTTACCAGGTGTCAGTGACGAAACGCTCGATCAATTAGAAGAGACGTTAAAAAATCTGCCGCAAGTTTCTGACTTTTTAGATAAAGAAAAAGACTTAGAAAAATTCTTGGCTGTGCTGACCGGTGAAGGAAATTATAAGGTGTTAGAAGAAATGGCTGTTTCGTATCAGTGCGATTGTTCAAAAGAGAGATTTGCTGATGCCATTGTTTCTTTAGGAAAAGATGAAATCCAGCAAATGATTGATGAAGATGGGGGAGCAGAAGCTGTCTGCCATTTTTGCCGTCGAAAATACCAATATTCTGCAGAAGAGCTAGAAGAACTTAAAGCAGATGCCAATTAAACTTTCAGACTGCTGTAAAATATGATAATATGGAACGTGGAATTCAAAGGTATCTGATCACATATTAAGTCTGAGTGAAAAAAGTTAAGCGAGAAAAGGAGCCGAGACAAGAATGACAAAAGAAAATGAACATTTAGAAGATTTAAACGATCAAATGCTTGTTCGTCGAGAAAAAATGAACGAATTAAGGGAAAAAGGAATTGATCCTTTTGGAGGTCCTTTTAAGCGTACGCACTATTCGACGGAATTAGTAGAAGCATACGACCATCTGTCTAAAGAAGAACTAAAAGAACAAAAAATCCCAGCAAAAATCAGTGGACGTTTAATGGCTAAACGCGGAAGCGGTAAAGCAAGTTTTGCGAACTTGAGAGATAATGAAGGAACCATTCAAATCTACGTTCGTTTAGATGCCGTAGGAGAAGAAGAATATGAAGTCTTTAAAAATGCGGATTTAGGAGACTTTATCGGGATCTCTGGCGATTTAATGAAAACAAATACTGGCGAGTTGACAGTTCGTGCAGATGACGTAACATTCTTGACGAAGGCTCTGCGTCCATTACCGGATCAATATTATGGTTTAAGCGATGTTGAAACAAGATATCGCAAACGTTATTTAGACCTAATCACGAATGAAGAAAGCATGGAGCGCTTTGTAAAAAGAAGTAAAATTGTTCAAGAAATTCGTAAATATTTAACAGACAAAGGGTACATCGAAGTAGAAACGCCAACCCTTCATAATGTCCCGGGAGGAGCGACAGCTCGTCCGTTTACCACACATCACAATGCGCTAGATATGGAGCTGTATGTCCGTATCGCTTTAGAGCTTCACTTAAAGCGACTGGTAATCGGTGGGATGGAAAAAGTCTTTGAAATTGGTCGCGTCTTCCGTAATGAAGGCATTGATACTACACATAACCCGGAATTTACAATGCTTGAATTGTATACAGCGTACCATGATTACTGGGATGTTATGGATTTAGTGGAAGATTTAATCCAAAATGTAGCCGAGGCAGTGAATGGGACGACAACGATCAGGTATGGGGATGAAGAAATCGAACTTGGCGGTGAATGGGAACGACGCCACATGGTCGATTTAATTAAAGAACACACAGGCGTGGATTTCTGGAAAGAAATGTCTGATGAAGAAGCAAGAGCGTTAGCGAAAGAACACAATGTTGAGATTGAAGATTATGCAACATTCGGACATGTCATTAATGAGTTCTTTGAAGAATTTGTTGAGCATACTTTAAGACAACCTACTTTTGTCTATGGACATCCAACTGAAATTTCACCGCTAGCGAAGAAGAATGAAGAAGATCCGCGATTTACCGATCGTTTTGAATTCTTTATTGCGGGACATGAATATGGAAATGCTTTTAGTGAGCTAAATGATCCAATTGACCAGCGTGAGCGTTTTGAAGCGCAGCAAGCCGAACGCGATCAAGGAAACGATGAAGCTCATGGAATCGATGAGGACTTTGTAGAAGCGCTAGAATACGGTCTTCCGCCAACAGGTGGGCTAGGAATCGGGATTGACCGCTTAGTCATGCTGTTAACAAATACGAAATCTATTCGTGATGTCATCCTTTTCCCAACATTAAGAAATTACGATTAAATATTTCAAAAAGCCAATTGTACTTAATTGTATAATTGGCTTTCTTAATGTATGATGAAAAAAATACTAGCGAAAGGCGAGGTGAAAACAGTATGGAGCGAAAACAAACAAGATGGATGAAGTTTATGGGCGGCAATAATATTATCTATACTCTTATCGTTCTTTTTTTAATTGGAGCAACTATTTTACTATATTCTCAGTTGGATTTTATTTTACAGCCGATCTTTACTATTCTGTCAGCCGTTTTAACACCGCTTGTCATCTCTTTTATTCTCTTTTATCTGCTGAATCCAGTGGTCACTTTTTTTGAAAAACGCAATGTAAAGCGTGTTTGGAGTATTGTAGCTTTATATGCACTAGTTATAGGGCTGCTCGCATGGTTAATCATTTGGCTGATACCTATCCTGCAGCAGCAACTAGAAGATTTGCTGCAAGCTATACCTGATTTTTTTAATACAGTTACTAATTTTGTGAATAATCTTGTAGGGACCCTCTCATTAAATCAAGATCAGCAAGACATTGTAAATGAAGGGTTAAGTTACTTTGAAAATATTGAAGCAGATTTTATGGATTTTCTAACTCAAGGTTTTTCGGGAGTAGGAAGTGTTATTTCTAGTGTAACGAATGCATTTGTTATTATGCTAATGGTCCCGATTATTTTATTCTTTCTATTAAAGGACGGTTCTAACTTTATCACAGGTTTTATGGGGAAAGTTCCTCCTGGAAGCCGAAGAGACATTGCTTCTATTTTACGAGCGATTGACACACAGGTAGGCAGTTATATTAAAGGGCAGATTTTAATCGCTATTGTGAATGGGACGTTAATGTTTATTGGTTTTACAATTATCGATTTAAGCTACAGTGGTGTATTAGCTGTTGCAGGAGGGTTCTTATCCTTTATCCCTTACCTAGGCCCAACGTTGACTTTTATTCCAGCTGCTATTGTAGCTTTGACTGATTCTTTTTGGACACTGGGCCAGCTTGCAATCGTCTGGGCAGTGATTCAATTTATTGAAGGGAATTTAGTAGAACCTAATATTTTAGGCCGGCGACTGAACGTGCACCCTGTTACAATTATTCTCATCTTATTAATTATGGGGGAATTACTCGGTTTAGTCGGAATGATTCTAGGGGTTCCGATTTACGCCATTATAAAAGTATTTATTACTTTTATGTATGGTAAATTCCAAGAACGGTACAATAGATACTATGGCGACAAAGAAGGAATTTACAGAACAGAGTCGTTAGAAGAAGTCTACGATTTAAATGAAACGGATAAATAAACTGCAATTCGTGATCACTTATATAGAAGATTTGAGAGTTGTCTTGAAAAGACAGCTCTCTTTTTTCGTGTTTTAGAAGCAAATTCTAAAGGAATGCTAGAATTTGCTGGACTCGGCAAAGTGGATGAAGGAATAAAGTAGCGGTCATATGGTTTGTACGATATATAGAAACGTTGTTGCTGTAGGATTCTAAGGGAGTTTCTTTGCAAAAAAAGAAAAACATTAAAGTTCTTTGAAGAAAGGCTTGACGCACAAGGTATAAATTGTTAATATATTACTTGTCGCTGATTTGGAACACGAATAAAACAAATCGACAGACAAATAAAATAAAAGCAAAAAGTACTTGACGAACACAGTACAACATGCTATTATATTACTTGTCGCTGATTTTGATCGGCAGACAAAACAAGTCAGAAAAAAGTTCAAATAAAAGCAAAAAGAGCTTGACATTGAATTTCATCTGACGTATAATATGTTAGCTGAAAGGGAGCGCTTACTTAGTAATGGTTAAGCCATCCAACAGCGAATAGATCTTTGAAAACTGAACAAATGAATACAACCAAAATGTGCAGGGGTCTTCTATC
>CAZKSU010000050.1:8023-11977 GCA_964555455.1 uncultured Carnobacteriaceae bacterium | reverse complement strand
ACAGAGAATTGGATCCGATTGGATAATGCGTCAAATATCTTTTTGGCCGCACGCAATCAAATCGATACGAAGGTTTTTCGATTAACCGTTGAAATGTCCGAAACCATCGACCCTTCCATTTTACAAGATGCTTTAAACCGGACATATGAAGAATACCCGTTGTTTCACAGTATTTTAAGACGTGGTGTTTTTTGGTATTATCTAGAGAAAAGTGAGTTTAATCCAAGAGTGCAGCTTGAAACAGAACCGCCGGTGACTGAGATTTACAAATCTGGCGAACAGAATTTTATGTTTCGCGTCTTATATAAGGGCAACCGCATTCACTTAGAAGTTTTTCACGCCTTAACGGATGGAACAGGTGCTCTGTGGTTTTTTGAAGACCTCATTACCGAATATGTGCGTCTTGGGTATGTACATGAAGAAAGCCAGATAATCGATAAGACTAAAAGAGAGAAAGTGGATTTAGAGGACAGTTTTAACCGATATTTTAAAGAAAAGAAAAAAGTGACACAGTTTGCGCGTTTTATGCGCCCGTTGCGGGAATTGTATCAAGAAATAAAAACAGATGACCATTCTGCGCCGCATTTTTCAGATATTGGAAAAGATAAAAACATCTATCAAGTAAAAGGAACAAAAAACCCTGATTTCCGGCCGAGAATCCTTTTGCTGAAACTGCCCGTAAAAGAAATTTTGCAGCTTGCCCGTGAAGAAGGGGTCTCATTGACTATTTACTTGACTGCTGTCTATATCTTAGCGACTTATTTGGCTAAAGAAGAAAAAGATGAGGACACCACCATTAGTGTGTCTATACCCATTAATTTGCGGCAATTCTTTCCGTCTGAAACTGTCCGTAATTTCTTTAGTACAACGACAGTGGACTATACATTCAAAGGGGAGGCAGCGATTAATTTTTCAGAGATCTGCCAGGTGATTGATCAGCAATTTAAAGCGCAGTTAGAAAAAGATGCCTTAGAAGACCGGCTCAAACAGCACATCGCTTTTGAGTTTCATCCGGGCGCTCGCATTCTTCCTCGTCCGCTTAAAGATTTACTCTTAAAAGGCTTTAACCAATTGAATAACCGGAAAATCACATTGGCGATGTCGAATCTTGGCCGTTTCCAACTGCCAGAAGAGGTGACGGAGTATATCGATGACTTTTACTTTTATACTTCGGTCATCCGTCCTCAGTTCTGCGTGAACAGCTACAAGGATGTGCTGAATATTTGTTTTACTAGTCCATTTTCCGAAACAACCATTTTTAAGCACTTTGTTCAATTTTTTACGGACAAAGGAATCCGTGTCATAGCGGATGCGAACAAGGTGACAAGAGAGGAGTTGGCTCCAAATGAAACAGTGTCCAAATTGTAAAGCAGAAATTAAAGGCGACTGGAGCCATTGCCCCTTATGTGAAGTTGAACTGGCTGCAACGAATAAAGAAGGACAAGTCCCTTCTGCTTTTTTAGAGATCCCTCTTGAATTCAACCGGCAAAAGGTCCTTCAGATATTCTTTCGAATTTCTCTTCTTTTGGTTTTAGCTTATTTTATTGTCCAAATCTTTTGGCCCTTTCAGTTTTTTGGTCTAGAGTATGTGATTTTCGGTCTGTTAATTACTTGGACGTTAATCGTTATTTTTGTACGGAAAAGAAGGAATATGGCAAAAACCATCCTTTACTTCCTGCTGTTTATTTCTCTTGTCTGTGTGTATTTTGATTATATCAGCGGCTGGATCGGGTGGTCGATTACTTTTGTTATCCCGATACTGAGCATTTCTTTTTTATTGGCGATGTTTATCTACGCCCAAGCAGCGCCCTTAGAAATTAATGACTATATCCTATATTTACAGCTCACTTCGCTGTTTGGTCTTGTACCTTTGGTTTTCTTGCTGTTCGGTTGGGTGGAGCATGTTTTACCGAGCGTGCTTTCCGTATTATTCAGTTTGTTCATGTTTGTCTTGCTCTTTTTAAAGTACCGACAGATGATGATTAAAGAGCTGCAGAAAAGAATGCATTTGTAATCACTGTCATTTCTAACCATTTGCTTTATAATATGAATGTAAGAATTATCAACTTTAAGGAGGAATTGCAAAATGTTTGAACAATTGAAAAGATTAGCAATGATTGGTATTGGTGGAACCGCACTAGCAGTTGATAAAATAACGGAACAAATTGATGAATTAGTCAAGCAAGGAAAAATTACAGTCGATGAAGGGAAAAAATTAACAGAAGAGTTAATTCAAAACCGTCAAAACGATCGGACAGAAGAAGACCGCGAAGAAATTGAAGCCATTTTACTCGACATGAATTTAGCCCAAAGACAGGATATCGAAGCTTTAGAGAGTCGAGTCAATGAATTGGAAGCAGAGCTTCGCAGAAAAGAAACAAACGTGTAACTCTATCGGTTAACGGTAGGTGAGAAAAAGCAGGGAGGTGGGAGAATGGCAACTGAAAAGAAAAAAGAAAGACGAAATCGTCTGACAGAAATTGCTACCGTGCTTGCTTCGTACGGCTTTGGCCATCTTTATCGAACCAAAGTCAGCTCAAAACAAGAACAGCAAGATGCGGAAAAGCTGCGTTTAGCATTTGAAGAGCTTGGGCCGACCTTTATTAAGTTTGGTCAAATCTTATCGACACGTCCAGATTTACTGCCGAAAGATTATATTGCAGAGCTCGCTAAATTACAAGACCAAGCCCCACCTTTTCCTTTTGAACAAATTAAAGAAACCTTCAAGGAAGACTTCGATGAAGAAATCGAGGATGTTTTTGCTTGGGTGGATAAGCGGCCTTTAGCCAGTGCTTCGGTGGCACAAGTACACCGGGCACGTACATATGACAATGAAGAAGTGATTATTAAAGTTCAGCGCCCGGATATGGAAGAAGATTTGCTTCGTGATATTCACCTGTTCCGCCGCATTATTTCCATGACACCTGAAACAATCAAAAGTTTTATTGTCGATGCGGATGTTGCTTTAGAAGAGGTTGAAAAAGTCACAAGAATTGAATTGGATTTTCGCAATGAAGTCAATGCGCTGATAAAGTTCCGAAAATTGAACGAAGATCGTCCAGTCATTACTGCTCCAAAACCTATTCTGAGATATTCTTCAAAACGTATCCTGGTAGAAGAATATGTGGAAGGTATAAATGGTTTACGAATCAATGAGATTGTAAAAGCAGGCTATGACAGAGATGATTTTGTGCAAAAGTTCATTTATGCTTTCTTGGTGCAAGTTTTCGAAGATGGTTTCTTCCACGGGGATCCTCACCCGGGAAATGTGATTATTAGCGACAAAAAAATCGTCTATATTGATTTGGGTTTATATGGTGAGCTGTCTCAAGGCAACCGAAATAAATTACTGGAAATCCTGGAAGCGATTGTTTTAGAAGATATTGATGAATTGATGAACTTGATTCTTCAGATGGTCATTGTCCGCTCAGAAGTGGATCGCTTTAGATTATATGAAGATTTAGAGCATTTCTTTTATTTATATGTGTCTAAGGATATTGAACAAATTGAAATTGGGAAACTGTTCACGGACATTTTATCCATTACACATAAACATGATTTAATGATGCCCACTGATTTTATTTTACTCGCAAAATCCATTGGAGTTATCGAAGGTGTAGTCTCAGATTTTGATAGTGAAGTAAACGTCATGGAAGTGGCTCAAACCTACTTAAAAGAACGAGACGATTTTTCTTTATTTCAACGGCTGACAAAAGACAATCTGGCAGTAAAGACTTACCGGATTACATCAGATGCCTTAGAAATCCCGACAACTTTAAGAAAAACCTTAGAGACGATTACAAAAGGGCGAACCCGGTTAAATCTAGAAATTATGGATTGGGACAGCAAAAGTACGGATATCAACAAAATGGTCAACCGGTTAGTGTTTGCCATTATTATTGCGTCTCTTATCTTAGCTTCGGCCATCATCACAGCCAGTGTAACGAGTCCTGG
>CAZKSU010000050.1:0-7923 GCA_964555455.1 uncultured Carnobacteriaceae bacterium | reverse complement strand
TTGCGTCTCTTATCTTAGCTTCGGCCATCATCACAGCCAGTGTAACGAGTCCTGGTTTATCGCGCTTGAGTATTCTTATCTTCTTAGGTGCTGGATTCATGGGCTTGTGGCTGCTGGTTTCAATTATTCGGTCGGGGACATTGTAGCTTATTTTAAAACAAAAAAGATGTACAAGGCTCGGCGGATGTAAAGTGTCCTTCGAGTCTTTTCATCGCTCTTGGAGTAAAGGGTCAGAGTATGCCTCAGGACTCCTAGGGAACCCTGTTAAAGAAGGCACATAGCCTTCCATTAGCTGCTGAGGAAAGTAAAATCGCTGTAAAATACAAAAAAGAGACTGGGAAAGGAATCCCAGTCTCTTTTACTTTTAATACAATGTATAACTAGCCGACAGAATTTAGCGTGCTCTTCCGGCGATGAAGCTGTATATAAAGACTACGATAAGTGCACCAATAATGGCAGGCAATATCGCGAAATCTTGAATCATAGGCCCGAAATCACTAAATAAAATACCGCCTAACCATGATCCAATGAAACCTAGAACAATATTTCCAATGATTCCTCCAGGTACATCACGCTTCATAATCAGTTCGGCTACCCATCCAATAAGGCCACCTACGATTAACGATATAATAAATCCCCACATAAAACATCTCTCCTTTTCTTTAAGAAATAGTGTTTCTTTGTTATGAACTTATCTTATCGATTTCTCTTTCTAAGTGCAATTGGTTTGCTCAGAACCTCATTTAAAATCATAGCATTCGCTAAGCTATCCCTGTTTGTAAGTTGTTGTATAAGCGGGCTTTTTTTTCTTTTTGGAGAGGTGGAAGCCGTTTGCCGCCTTTTTTTTCGCGGCGCCCCAATTTCTCTTTCCACAATGGAAGGCTGAGGGGTCTCCACTTTTCTTTCTCTTTGAATGGAAGGAGGAGAAGGCATTTCCATTTGAGGCTGCTTTCTCTCTTTGGGACGTGTTCTTTGAGCGCCTTTATTTCTTTTAGGGGGGCTGTCTGCAGTAGGCCGCGGTGAAGCAGTCTCCGCATTCCGTTTTCTTCGAATTTCCTCTAGTCGTTTCTTTAATTCCTTTTGTTGTGGGGTTAAAGGAGAATTATTCATCTTCATCAGCTATTTCTCTGGAGATGGATCGTCTCATTTTAGAGTCTGCCTGCACGTTTTCCATGTTGTAGTAATCTAAGACACCTAAACGGCCGGATCTAAAGGCTTCAGCGATTGCTAATGGAACTTCTGCTTGAGCTTCAGTAACTTTAGCCTGCATCTCTTGTTCGCGAGCTACGGCCATTGAACGCTGCTCTTCCGCTTTTGCCTGAGCAATCTTCTTATCCGCCTCTGCTTGGTCTGTTTGCAATTGAGCGCCAATATTACGACCGACATCTACATCTGCAATATCAATAGAAAGAATTTCAAAAGCTGTACCTGCATCCAAACCTTTATTTAAAATGGTTTGAGACATGAGATCAGGATTCTCAAGAATTGCCGCATGTTTTTCAGCGGACCCTACTGTTGTAACGATACCTTCACCAACGCGAGCAATAATCGTATCTTCTCCGGCACCCCCGACAAGACGCTCGATGTTTGCGCGGACAGTAACTTTCGCTTTTGCTATTAATTCAATCCCATCTTTCGCAACTGCTGAAACCATTGGTGTCTCAATCACTTTGGGATTGACCGAAACTTGTACCGCTTCGAAAACATTACGGCCGGCCAAGTCAATAGCAGCCGCTTGTTCAAAAGGGAGTGCAATATTTGCTCGTTCTGATGCAATTAACGCATCAATCACGTCATTAATATTTCCGCCCGCTAAGTGGTGAGCTTCTAGTTCATCGATATCTAAATCAAGTCCAGCTTTCGTCGCTTTAATTTGCGGACGGATAATTTCACCTGGATTTACTCGGCGGAGTCTCATGCCTACCAGTGTAAATAAGCCGACCTTAACTCCTGAAAAGTAAGCGGTCACCCATAAACCAACAGGAACGAATCTGAAAAAGATGCTAATCACAGCTAAAATCAGGATGAAAATAATAATATAACCAATA
Source organism: uncultured Carnobacteriaceae bacterium (assembly GCA_964555455.1). Classification (GTDB taxonomy): domain Bacteria; phylum Bacillota; class Bacilli; order Lactobacillales; family Carnobacteriaceae_A; genus Atopostipes. The sequence goes on along the minus strand of CAZKSU010000050.1, from coordinate 5,875 downwards.
AAATTTGTCTCAAATAAACCCATAAAAAAATCTCCTCTATTCTTTTTAATTTGCTTTTCTTACAACAATTTTTGTTCCGTAAATCTCTGAAATGACAACCTTTGTCCCGCTAGGAATATGTCCTTGTGAGCTGAGGACATCAAAAGTTTCGCTGTGTTCTGCAAAAGAAGCTTTGCCGGATGGGCGAAGAGGGGTGACCGCTTCACCTAGCACACCTACTTCAAGAGCAACATTTTCCTCTGCTCTCGCATGTTCTGTGGTTTGCCGGCTGCTGGTTTGAAGAACCAATTTATTTAAATTAGAAAAAGAATACCCTTTGCGAATGAGGACGACGATTAAGATGATCGAAACAACTAAGGCCAAGCTTAAATCTCGAACCATCATCCCAAAATCACCCGTGGTATAGTAAAGCCCAAATGCAACAGACACGAGTCCTAATATACCAAGCAAGCCAAAATCGGGAATAAAGACTTCCATAACAATCAAGACGAGGCCGATTACAAATAAGATGACTGGTGTCCAGCTATACAAGCCTGCTAAATAAAAATAACCCGCTAAACTTGCAATAGCTGTGAAAAAGCCAGTTTTCGTTAAAGGGGTCAAAATAAAAACGATGATTCCAATAAAGCCAATGGTCAATAATAAAGTTTCCACACGTTTTACCTCCTATTCTTATCTCTCGTCTCCATTATACCATTCTAGAGCTTCTTAATAAAAGAAAACTCTTTCATATAGAGAAAAATAACAATGGATTTCTAAGCGCAAAGAGAGTATCCCTTCATCATTTCTCATTTAAAGCTCATCGAAGCAAAAAGTGTAAACAAATAGTGAATTATGTTACATTTGTATTAATCAGAGAAGGATTGTGAGTGGGTAAGCGATTACTTATCGGTGAGCAATGGTTTACTTATTTTGAACTCTCTATTTTTGAAAAAGCTAAGTATGCTTTGAGTTTATGAAAGCAATCATGTACAATTATGTAAATTGGTATATCGACAGTTTATAAATTAAAAAAGGATGAGAGCATTACGTTAGCTCTCTAATGCTAAAGGGAGATCAATATGAATAAAGATGTATCAGAGCAGAAGTACCAGGAACTCGAGAAAGCGTTATATTTATTTAACAAGGGCGAGTATTACGATAGTTACTATACGTTTGGGAATAAAAGAGAAGAGGAAGGCGTCCGCTTTACTGTCTGGGCCCCTAATGCGCAAGAAATCGCAGTTGTAGGCGACTTTAATGACTGGCATGAAGATACTTTTTTAGATAAAGTCGGGGAAACAGGCTCATGGACAACGGTTGTGGCCAATGTCCAAGAAGGCGACTGCTATAAATACAAAATTGTTCAAGCAGATGGCAGCGTGGCCTACAAAATCGACCCCTATGCACTGGAATTTGAAGTGCGTCCGAATGATGCATCAATCGTTAAAGAGCTTCCAAAGAAAGAGTGGGAAGACGCAAGCTGGTTTGCTACGCGCAACCGCTGGCCGGTGTATGATCGACCAATGAATATCTACGAGGTGCACTTAAGTTCGTGGAAACATCATGAAGATGGCTCATGGTATACCATTCCGGAACTGCAACAGGAACTGATTCCCTATGTAAAAGAATTAGGCTTTACACACATTGAATTTATGCCGCTGATGGAGCACCCGCTAGATGCAAGCTGGGGTTATCAGCCAACTGGTTTTTATGCCTTGTCTTCTAAATACGGGACAATGGAGGAATTCCAAGATTTCGTGGAGGAAGCACACCAGCAAGGGATCGGAGTCATTATGGACTGGATTCCAGGGCACTTTAATCGAAATGACTACGGGATGGCTTATTATGATGGCACGCCGCAGTTTGAATACACAGACCCTAATTTAGCCAATAACAATCGTTGGGGAACCCTGAATTTTGATTTAGGTAAAACAGAAGTGCACAGTTTTCTCATTTCGAATGCTCTGTTTTGGATCGAGAATTTCCACTTAGATGGTCTCCGAGTAGACGCAGTAAGCAATATGCTTTATCTGGATTATGATGAAGGGCCATGGACACTGAATGAAGATGGTTCAAATGATAATCGTAAGGGAGTCAACTTCATTCAAAAACTGAATACAGTTGTTTTTGAACGTCACCCTTCTCTTATTATGGCTGCAGAAGAAAGTACAGCTTGGGCGGGCGTCACCCATCCAGTTTCAGAGGGCGGCTTAGGCTTTAACTACAAGTGGAATATGGGATGGATGAACGATACACTCAGTTTCTTTGAAATGGATTCTTTATTCAGAAAAGATCATTTCAATTTAATTACTTTTTCGTTCATGTATACATTTAATGAAAACTTTATTTTGCCGTTTTCACACGATGAAGTCGTGCATGGGAAAAAATCTCTTATGCATAAGATGCATGGGGATCGCTACAATCAATTTGCTGGTTTACGCACCTTAAAATCTTATCAAATGTTCCATCCCGGGAAGAAGCTTAACTTCATGGGCAATGAATTTGGTCAATTTTTAGAATGGAAATTTGATGAAGGGTTAGAGTGGCAAAGCTTAGAAGATGATATGAATGCGAAGCATTTAGACTTTACAAAAGCGTTGAACCATTTTTACCAAGAGCGACGCGAATTATGGGAATTGGATCATACAAATCAAGGAATCGAGATTTTAGACGCAGAAAATCATGAAGAATCGGTCTTGTTCTTTACCCGAAAAGGAGCAAAACCAAGAGATTTCTTGATTGTTTGCTGTAACTTTACGCCAGTGGAAAGGCAGAATGTCCGGGTAGGCGTGCCTTATAAAGGACAGTATGAAGAAGTATGGAATACAGAACTTGAAGAATTAGGCGGAACATGGGTAGAAGGGCAAGGAACTGTTCGAACAGATGAAAACCCGAAGCACCGTCAAGACCACTCAATAGAAATTATTTTACCCGCTCTAAGTGTCGTTGTCTTTGCCCCAAAAAGAGTCTATGGCGTACCTAAAAAATAAGAGGTTCAAATTTCTATAGAAAAAGAAGCAGTAATAGAATACATTATAGCAAAGGAGTGAAGGAAGGTCGTCTTCCGAAAAACATGAAAACAGATACAGTAGCAATGATACTAGCCGGAGGTCAAGGCTCAAGGCTAGGAAAACTAACCAAGCAGACAGCTAAACCAGCCGTGCCATTTGGAGGCAATTATCGAATTATCGATTTTGCCTTGTCAAATAGTGCCAATTCACATATTAATACAGTAGGGGTCGTCACGCAGTACCAGCCTCTTGTATTAAATGAGCACGTAGGAGATGGAGAAAACTGGGGGTTGAACCGACACACGGGAGGAGCCACCATCTTACAGCCGTATTCTAGTGTAGATGGAGAAAAATTCTTCCAAGGAACCGCTCATGCAATCTACCAAAATATTGATTACATCGATGCCTATTCACCGGAACATGTGGTCATTTTATCTGGAGACCATATTTATAAAATGGATTATCAGAAAATGATTGAAAAACACAAAGAAAAAAATGCTCTATTAACTATTGCTGTTATGGAAGTTCCATGGGAAGAAGCATCGCGTTTTGGAATTATGAATACAGATGCGACCGATCGAATCGTAGAATTCCAAGAAAAACCAGCAGAACCAAAATCGAACTTAGCGTCAATGGGGATTTACGTCTTTACTTGGGAGCGATTAAGAAAATACCTCATAGATAATGCAGCCACTAGAACCGAGTTCAGTGATTTTGGCCACCATGTTATCCCAGCCTACTTAAGAAATGGTGAACCTGTCTATGCTTACAATTTTTCAGGGTATTGGAAAGACGTAGGGACTATTGAGAGTTTATGGGAAGCAAATATGGAATTTTTAGATCCAAACCATGAAATTAATCTTCGTGATTCCTCCTGGAGAATCTATTCAAAACCGCATAATACAACGCCTCAGAAAATCACAGAAAATGCTGATGTAAGGGATTCCTTAGTAACAGATGGCTGTTACGTGGCTGGGGAAGTGACTCATTCCATCTTAAGTCATAATGTAAAGGTCGGTAAAGGTTCTGTAGTTAAAGACAGTGTCATTATGCCAGGGACAGTCATCGGAGAAAACTGCCGCATCGAAAATGCAATCATTGGAGAGAATGCTGCGATTTACGATGGCGCTGAGTTAATCGGTGAAGTTGGTAATATTGCAGTCGTTGGAAATGGAGAAAAAGTAGGAGGCAAGAAGGATGAGGACTAAATATGCAGCAATTTTAAACTTAGTAGAAGAAGAGGAAACCTTGAAGCCATTAACGGATAGACGGCCGGTTGCATCTCTGCCATTTGCATGCCGTTATCGTTTAATCGACTTCCCTTTTTCAAGCTTAGCCAACGCACAGGTGAGATCGGCGGCTCTTTTCATACCTGGATCAGGACGGTCACTATATGACCATATCCGTTCAGGAATCAACTGGGGACTCGATAACTTTGTGGGTGGCGGGATATTCACTCATTCACAGCTTAAGTTGAAAGAGTCCGTAGAAGATAGTGAGACTTACATTGAAGATTATTACTATGACCATAGGAATTATCTCAACCGGTCAAAAGCTGATTATGTCATTTTGACAGGCTCAAGTATTTTAGCCAATGTGCAGATTGATTCTATGCTAAATTATCACCTAGATAAAGACAGTGATATCACCGTGGCCTACAAAAAAATAGCACGGGATGAAATCAAAGAAGATAGCATCTATTATGGCTACCGCTTTGAGACAGAGAATGAACAGAATATTACAGAAGTTTTTCCTCTCAAAGATCACCCAAAAATGGATGAGCCCATTGCTTTTGGGCTGGACTTCATGATTGCGGATATGGATACAGCCTTAGATTACCTAGACAGACTAGAAGAAAGATTATTGCCTGTTTCCATTAAAAATGTATTAAATTTAGCTATAGAAGACAGTCAGGCAAATGTTATAGGCTATGAGTATACAGGGTATATGAAAGCGATTGAAGACATCAAGAGCTACTTTGAGGCTCATATGGATATGTTAGATGAAAATAAATTCAATGCTTTATTCTATCGTGAATCTCCCGTGCTTACAAAATCGAAAAACTCGGCGCCGACTTATTATGGGCAGCAGTCACATGTGAGAAATTCCATGGTTGCAAATGACAGCGAAATCTATGGCACGGTTGAAAATTCATTGATTTCAAGAAGAAATTTACTGGCACAAAATACAAGCGTGAAGCATTCAGTTATCTTGCAGAGCTGTTTTGTTGATGAAGGTGCTGAACTAGAGTACGTAATTTTAGACAAACGGGTCCATGTCGAAAAAGGAGCCAAATTGTCGGGAACACCTGATAATCCTCTAGTTGTCCCGAAAGGATCACGCGTACTGTCCACTGGCGAAATTGTGGAAGGATGAAGAAAATGAAATTATTGTTTGCGGCGACTGAATGTGCCCCCTTCTTTAAAACGGGGGGCCTAGGGGATGTCCTTGGTGCACTGCCTAAAGAATTAGCCAAACAAGGACACGAAGTGAGAGTTGTTCTTCCTTATTTTGTCCAGGAAATGGCTGAAGCCTACAAAGAACAATTAGAAGATGTCACCCAATTTACGATAAAAGTCGGCTGGAGAGACACACACTGCGGCATTAAACAATTAAAAAAAGATGGAGTTACTTACTATTTTATCGATAACTTGTTTTATTTCGACCGCCCGGGTTTCTACGGCTATGGCGATGATGCGGAGAGATTCGCTTTCTTCCAGCTGGCGGTCCTTGAAATGTTAGAAGTGGTGGATTACATTCCTGAAATTCTCCATGTGAACGACTGGCAGACTGCCGCTATCCCGGTTTTATTAAAGGACAAGTACCATTGGAAAGTAAAATTGCGCGATATACGCACAGTTTTGACGATTCATAACTTAATG
>CAZKSU010000049.1:0-12229 GCA_964555455.1 uncultured Carnobacteriaceae bacterium | reverse complement strand
ATTGAGAAAACTCATCATCGGCGCATTTGCCAGCCTCGATGGCGTCATGCAGGCCCCCGGCGGCCCCAAAGAAGATACAAGTGGCGGCTTTCAATATGGCGGTTGGACGTTCCCCCTCTTCGATGAAACAGCTGGACAATGGATGAGTGAACAACTCAGCAGAGATTTTGATGCCTTGCTGGGCAGGAAAACGTATGACATCTTCTCCGCTTATTGGCCCAAGCCAGAGAATAAAGCCAATTGGCCGGAAATCACTCAGGCGACTAAATATGTGGTTTCCCATCAAGAGCTTCAATTCACTTGGGAAAATTCTGTTTTGCTCAATGAAGATATCGTGGGCAGAATTAAACAAATCAAAAGTATGGAAGGCCCCGACATTCAGGTCCATGGCAGCGGAGAACTTATTCAGCTGCTCTTGAAACACAACCTGGTAGACGAGCTGTGGCTGAAGATATTCCCTCTGACCTTGGGCACGGGCAAAAGATTGTTCGGCGAAGGTACTCGACCTGCATCTTTTACACTGAAAGAATCAAAAGTGACCCCGAAAGGCGTTATCTTTGCGAACTATGAACTGGCCGGAGATATTGAGACAGGCAGTTATTAAAACACGCAATCGAAAACACCATACATTCCTGAAGAAACCACCCCCTAATCAGAGCTCCAGCCTATCCCTTCTTTTGAATAAGTTAGAAGATATCTGTAAATAAACGAGGGTCAACACACCGAAAGGTTGATAACCGATGGAAAAAGAAAGCATGAGTCCTTCCCAAGAAGTGCTCGAACAGCTGCAAGAAAGAATACTAGGATTAGTGATCTCAACTACTCATCCCGAATACAATTTGCGACGAAACGATCGCCATTTGATGGTTGATTCTTACCCACTCTTCATTGTCCGCGTGAAAAACCCCGAAGATATTATAGAGACAATCACACTTGCGAAAGAAAACAACTGGCCCATTGCTGTACGAAGTGGCGGGCATAGCACCCGTTCATTAGGGGCTGGTGACCAATCCGTACTGATTGACCTCTCAGATATGAATCAGATTGAAATTGATCTTGAAAATAACACAGCAAAAATTGAAACAGGAGCCACTTTTGGAGAAGTAGCAGGCGCTTTGCAGCCCCATGGGTTAGCCCTTACTGCTGGAGATAATGCCACGGTGGGTGTGGGCGGCCTCAGCCAAGGAAGTGGCATCGGGTATATGGTTCGTAAATATGGCTTAACCAGTGACCGCATCCAGTCCGCCGACCTAATCACGGCAGATGGTCAAAATATCCATATTAGTGAAGACGAAAACCAAGAATTGTTTTGGGGCTTTCGCGGCGGTGCAGGAAACTTTGGTATCGCAACAAGTGTGGAGTTTAAGCTTCACCCAGGTGGAGAAGTCATGGGCGGCTCCATTTTTTATGAAGGTGCACATGCACAGGATCTTTATGATGTCGTTCGTTTAGCGAACGAAGCCCCTGAAGAGCTGACGGTTATAGTTAGAATCATGTCTGCCTCATTTCTGCCTTTTATTCCAGAAAACCTAAAGGACAAAAAACTTCTTGCCGTTAGCTTTTGCTATGCAGGCGATTTAGCGGCAGGAGAAGAAATTGTTGCCCCCTTTAGGAAAATCGGAAAGATTTTAATGGACACCATCCAAACTCAACCTTATGTGAACTTATTAGAAGCACATGAAGGCAAGAGAGGTTATGTGGGACAAAGTGCTTACATGCGCTCTTTTGACTTAGAAAAAGCTCAGGTGGTGACTGAAATAGTCAATGCAGACTCTTCACCCTTGTCACCTTCAATCGGCATGCGAATACTGGGCGGAGCTGTCGCACGCACCCCCAAAGAAATCTCTACGTATGCTCACCGGGATAAACCCTATCTCATACAAGTGCATACTTTCTATATAGCGGAAGAACAAGCCCCAGCTGCACGTCGTATTATTGAGACGGCTTGGAGAAAGATGGCCCCCTTTTCTGAAGGAGTCGACGTTAATATAATCGGAAATCAGGGACCTGTTCCCTTAGAAAAAATTTATACACCGGATACACTTCGCCGACTGGTTCAATTAAAACAACAATACGATCCCGAAAATGTTTTCCATCAAAATCTCAATATTCCGCCAGAAACACAGACGGAGTAAAATAAAAGAAGCCCCATGCTAGGAATCACCCTAGAGGGGCTTCTTGTTGCTGCTAGCCCTTCATCCGTGATCAATTTCGGTCGCTTACAAGCCTTCCCTATTGTTGAATATTTCGTAGGTAAAGTGCCTATCTCTGCTGTAAAAAAATACTGAGGAGTTAGAGTAGCTATCTCCTCAGTAAATACGATGTGGAACTTCCTTCTCTTTCAGCTCTGAAAATCCGTATGGCTAGCCATATTTCTTTTGATGTTCTTTTTTCAATTTTAAATATTCTTCATCTTCTCGGACAATTTTCCATTTTTCCTCGAAAATGGCCGCTGACTTTGCTTTCTCCTCATCCATTGTTCGTTCGTTTATTTCACCGTTCTCATCGTATTTCCTACCGCCCTTGTAGTTGGCATATCGTCTAGCACGAGTGTAGCCCATTTGGAGATATTTTCGAGCCATGTCCATACCTACAAAATCTTGGTCGGCTTTGTAATCTAAATACATTTGATAAATCTTCTCAGACGATTCCGTCGCAATTTCAGGTGTTTTAAAACGCCAATGAGGAAGGATTTCACTCTTATAAGGCTCTACCAGCAAGACACCCTGCTCGCCCCTTCCTACTCTGTACAACTCAGGCTGTTTTCGAAAATCAATGTTGTCAAAATCTAACTCATAATCGAATGCCATATTCTCACCTCTCAAATCGTTTCATATCCCCAAAATAATGATGCATAGGACGGCTCACTTTTCTGTAAAATCTTGATTCTATCATACGTCATCCAACTGGAGTAAGTCACTCGATTTACTTTGGAAGAAACGATGACCATCCCCTTGAAAGCTTGGAAGAGAGCGCAGTACGGGACGGAAATGGACTAAAAAACAGGCCTTTTAATTGGATCACCCCCTGACAAAGGATTTCCTGTATACTTGTCCCAACTGAATAACAGTTTCTTTGAAAGGTAAGCGGATTTGAAAAATCGTTCTGGATAAAAGGAGCAAACAAGATGGCAACGAATATTAATTTTGGAATCATTGGTTGTGGAGATGTGACCGAAAAGAAAAGCGGCCCTGCTTTTCAGAAGTTAGAAGGGTCCACACTCTATGCGGTAATGCGAAGAAATGAAGAGAAATTAAAAGATTATGCCCAAAGACATGGGGTCGAGAACTATTCAACAAATTACCTGGATCTTTTAGAAGATCCGGCCATTGATGCGATTTATATTGCGACTCCGCCCGAAATGCATCATTTCTACACGATTGAAGCGGCCAAACATGGGAAAGCCATTTATGTGGAGAAACCGATGGCCACAACAGTCGCTGAATGTGAAGACATGATTGCAACCTGCAAAAAATACGACGTGCCACTGTTTGTGGCCTATTACCGACGGGCGCAAGATAAATTTCAAAAAGTAAAGGAAATAATTGACAGCGATGTTTTAGGGGACATCCGCTCTTTCCATTACAACTACACCTCTCCTCTGCCTGATTTGGATCCGGAACGTTCTTGGATTCTCAATAAAGAAGTGGGAGGCGGCGGCTTACTTTACGATATTGGTTCCCATATGATTGACCTGCTTTTATTTTTATTTGGCGAGGTGAAAATGGCCACGGGGCTTTCAACCAACCAAAGCCAGTTTGCGGAGGTAAACGATAATACCTCTGGCTTGATCCAATTCAAAAATGGCGTGCAAGGCGCCTTGCAGTTGACTTTTAATGCGAATCGCCATCAAGATGAGTTGACGATAGAAGGAGAAAAAGGCACGGTGGTTTTCTCCATCATGTCAAATGATCCAGTGACTTTATCGACAGAGAACGGGACGGAAGAATTTACGTTTGAACCGATTGAACACGTTCAAATGCCTTTAATCAAAAGAGTGGTCGATACATTATTAGGAGAAGACGACTTTGTTGCGGATGGGCTTTATGGGTTAAGCACGCAAGAAATTTTAGAAACCTTTGAAAACAGCGAAACGATTGTTTATGATTAACTCTTTATAAAAAAACGCGTAAAAAACACACCTCTCATGGCCTCATGAAAGGTGTGTTTTCTACGTGTCTAGCCTCTTCTCATTAACCCCAGACGTCTTCGGAGACCGACTGAAGCAGATCGACTTTCTTCCATTGGTCAGCTTCCGTTAACAGATTGCCTTCTTCTGTCGACGAAAAACCGCATTGCGTTGAAATCGATAATCGTTCAAGCGGATGATACTGTGCCGCTTCTCGAATCCGTTCTTTCAGCGTCTCTGCTTCTTCCAATTCGCCTGACTTCGAGGTTACAATTCCTAACACCACCTGCTTTTCATCCGGCACATGGGCTAAGGGTTCAAAACCGCCCGCACGGTCCGAGTCGTATTCCAAGAAAAAGTAGTCCACTTTCTCATCCGTAAACAGCGGCTCGGCAACGGAGGAATAAGCCCCTTCTGCGAACCATTGGCTCACGTAGTTTCCGCGACACACATGCGTATTGAACTGCAAGTCTGCCGGCCAATCCACTAAAATCGCGTTATTCAAGGCGACCAGCTGATTCATAATGTCTTTATTCTCTGCCGATGGTTCTTCCTCCCCTAAGAAATAGCCCCAAGAACAGTCATCAATTTGAATGATGCGTGCGCCTGCTTCATAAAGTTCTTGAATCACTTCACGGTAGGCTTGCGCAATATCTTCTAAAAACGACTGACGGTCGGGATAAACCGCTTGAACCGCTTCTAAATTCACCTCAAATTCATTCACGGATTCGTTATAAAACTCTGCGGGTGCAGGAAGGGTTTGTTTCACTTGAACATCCGCATCGATGCGGTCGACATAGGCTTTGGTGAAAGCAAAGTCGGCCACAATCGGATGGTTTTTCCCACCGAGTTTCCCGGTCACCCGAGCCGTTTCTCCCCGCGTCACATGGCCATCAAAGTCATAGCCAGGCACGTCATCCGCTTTCCGAACCCCTTCAAGTCCCCAAAAGAAGTCCAAGTGCCACCACGAGCGGCGAAGTTCGCCGTCTGTCACCACGGAAAGGCCCGCTTCGATCTGTTGATCAATTAACTGTTTAATTTCCTGGTCTTCAATCGCTTTGAGTTCCGTTTGGTCAATCTCGCCGTTTTTAAAATCGAGACGCGCGTCCGTTAAACGGTCTCCCCTTAAGAAACTGCCGACTGTGTGAAAATGATGAGTTGTCATATGTATTCCTCCTTGTATTTTTTGCATAAAAAAAGTGTTCAGCCCTTTGCTAAGCAAAGCTGTGCTTAACAAAGGGACGAACACTTCCGCGGTACCACCCTTTTTTACATCCATGTCACCATGGATGCCTCTAAGGTACCCATCCAATCAAAAATGGAAACCCGGCGATATAAAGGTCGCTCCCTGGCAGCTGCCCAAACAGCCTGCCCGCTCCAAGCCCATTTTCACTCATCCGCCAACCGCCTGTTCTCACTTTACCAGGTTCTCTGTGGGTCTTGTTTGAGCTACTCTACTCTTCTGCGTTTAAAACGTGATTAAAAATAGATTAAGATTATATTAGCGGATTCTATTTTAAATGTCAAAGTATTTTCAACAGACCGCATGCACTCCTCTTTCGAAGTTTTTTAAATTCTTTTACTTTTTGGCTTGCAATAAAAATATTCTCTGTTATGATTGTAAGCAACTTATTAAATGTTCACCAATTTCTAATAAAAATCTAATGCAAAGGGGAAAACAGCCATGACATATTCATCCACAAAATTGTTATTATTATTACTTACCAGGACTTGACTCAGTAGGAAACATCTATTGAAGTTAAAGTCCTATTCATGATTGTGGATGAATGGGACCCCTGGCCTCCCATTCTATTCACAGAGTGGGAGGCTTTTTTATATCTTTTTTAATAGGAGGGGTCATTATGGAAGTTATTTCTTTATTGTCTTTAGGGGTAGTCATTGTCTTAGGTTTTCTGACAAAAATTAACATTGGACTCATATCGATTGCAGCGGCTCTCGTTCTCAGTATAGGCGGAGGTATATCGAGCGACGAATTAATTGCTGGTTTCCCAACCGGGCTGTTTCTAAATCTGTTTGGTATGTTTTTCTTTTTTTCCATTGCTCAAATCAACGGGTCTTTGGAGCTGTTATCCAAAAAGATCTTTAACAAGCTCTCCAATGTGACTGTGTTATACCCGTTTATCGTCTTTATTGTTTCAGCCCTTATTACGCTGATTGATCCGGGCGGACTGACTGCTTACGTCGTCTTTCCCATCATCACGATGGGTGTCGGTGCTCAGATGGGCTATCACCCTCTCTTGATTGGCGCCTTAACCATCTATGGCGCAAATGCCACCTTAATGACACCAGTCGGGGTCTTTGGAAGCTCCGCCAATACGATTGCTGAAAATGCCGGCTATTCCGGTTATTCCCTGGAAATCTTATTGAACAGTGTGGGCCTATTCACATTTGGAGGAGCTATTCTTTATGTGATCTTCCGCGGCTGGCGAGTCGCTGCCCCAGCTGCGATTTCGGGCATCAGCAACAGCCAGACAGCTGTTCAAAACAATCCGCTCGCCGATTTGCCCGCCTTTAACCGAAAGCAAAAGGTGACTTTATCGGCCATGGGAGCCATGGTCCTCACCATCACTTTTGCGGGGACACATGCCGGTTTAACGGCCCTTGCTTATGGCGTCCTTCTTTTGTTTTTAAGATGCGCCGATGAAAATGAAACCTTCCAGCAAGTGCCATGGGCAACCATTTTTCTCTGTGTCGGCATTGGAAATTTGTTGAGTGTGATTCAGCTGTTAGGCGGTTTAGATCTTTTGGTCAATCTGATCACTTCACTGACGAGTCGCTGGACACTGGCACCGATGCTGGGGATGACCTCCTCTGTGATGTCTTTCTTTACACTGGCGATAGCGGGACCGATCCCCACTCTAGTGGCGATTGTCGATTCTTTAAACGCAGCCGTCGGGGAAGCATTTCTGCCTATCGAATTAATCAGTACAGTGATCAATAACGGATTTACAGCTGCGATTAGCCCTTTGTCGCTGGGAGGCGCCATGGTGATGTCCGCATACGGCACCTTATATAATCCAAACGCTAAGGAACGCAGCCGGGTATTCAGCCAATTGTTTATAGCCGCCATTGTGGTGTCATTGATCGCAAGTGTGCTGCCCAACAGCGGTATTTATCAATTGTTTTCAGGCTGATGAAGCCGTCTTTATGGTAAGTGATGCAACTTTTTAAAGGAATACATACTAGGAGGAATCTTATGGCATTGGACAGAAAGATATTGGAAGGCATTTATGATGTACATGTGCATGCTGGCCCTTCCTTGGCGGACCGGTCAGTGGATGTGGTGGACATGTTCAAGGAAGCGGAGGCCGCTGGCTACGCCGGCTTTGTGGTAAAGGATCATTATTATCCCAACTTATTTGGGACCCAAATGGTCAATACCCATTTAGGAACGGGAAAAACGACAGCTTATGGCTGTCTGGTCTTAAACAATTCGGTGGGTGGCTTCAACGTGAATGCCGTCGACAAAGCGCGTCAATTGGGAACGGCCATGGTGTATTTTCCGACGGTCTCCTCTAAAACGCATATCGACAACCATAAGGGAGCCGGTTTTGTCGGCGGCGCGAATGCATCGGTGGAAGAAGAGCCGCTGGTGATTGCGGATGCGGACGGTGAAATGAACCCCAAGGCCGTTGAAGTCATCGAATATATGGCCGAGCATGATATGGTGCTTGGAACGGGCCACGGCAACCAGATCGAAGTGGATGCAACGGTCAAGACGGCTTTTGAAAAAGGCATGAAACGGGTGCTGGTCACCCACCCCCATTACCAAGTGGGAGCGACCATTGAAGATATGGTCAGATGGCGCGATCTGGGCGCTTATATCGAAATCAACGCCTGTGTCTTCAAGGATGTGGGCTCCGTAGTCGAAAATGTGACCGAGCTCAGCTACGCCCAAGAGATGATTGATACCATCGGCATCGACCGCATCATTATCGACACCGACTACGGCCAGGCCAAGAATGACACACCAGTTGAGGGGATGTACAACTTCCTGAATGCCCTGCATGAACAGTTTGGCTATACGGAAGAAGAACTGAGCATCATGACGAAAAAGAACCCCAAAGAATTATTCGGCTTCAATTAGTCAGCAGCTGGCCCATTGCCTTTAAGGAGGTGGTCGAAAGACGCTTATCGCTTTAGATGAAAGAAGACACTTTATTGCACAGACAAATTACATATATTCTATAGGAGGAATTTAAAATGGCTGAACTACAATATGGAAACTGGAACAATATGCCTTGGCAATACTTTGCGGAAGGTATGACACGAAAGATGATCGCGACGGAAGCCGACTACGCCAATATTGCCATCAACAAAATTGAAAACAACAGCGCTAAAAAGCCCCACTCACATGCGGATCAGGAACAAATTTTGATGATTTTGCAAGGGGAATGCGATGTGTACTTGGACGGTAAACCATTCCGCATGTGTGCAGGGTCTTGGATCGCCATTCCAGAAGGTGTGGAGCACTACATGGATGTTTACGACAGCCCGGAGCCGGTCATTAACATGAACGTCTTCTCGCCGGTCAAAGAAGATTACAACGACTCTTACCGTGAGTTTGTTAAAGATTACCGCAAATAATTTCTGGCTGCTGAAAGAAATGATGTATGCATCTAAAGGAGGACGTGAATGGATTTACAGTTAACAGGCAAGACCGCCTTCATTATGGCGTCCAGCTCAGGCATCGGCAAAGCCATTGCAACTGAGCTGGCCAACGAAGGCGCCAATGTGATGATTACGGGCCGGACCGAATCAAGGCTGGAAGCGGCTAAAAAAGAGATGGAAAAGACGGCTAAAGGTGAAGTGGCCTATGCGGTGCTTGATCAAAAAAATCGCCAAAGTATCCAACAGGCGGTCCAAACAACGAGAGACACCTTTGGACCCATCTCCATCTTGGTCAACAACTCTGGCGGTCCCTCTGCCGGGAAGTTTGAAGACTTTGGTGACCAGGATTGGCAGGACGCCTTTGAATTGACTCTGTTCAGCTATATCCGGGTCATCCGCGAGGTGCTTCCAGACTTGAAAGCCACCCAGGGACGGATTTTAAACAATACGTCCATCTCAGTCAAAGAACCGCTGGACGATTTGATTTTGTCGAATGTGTTCCGCAAAGGGATCGCTGGGCTGTCCAAAAGCCTGTCGAAAGAACTCGCTGGCGACAATATTTTAGTCAACACCATCGGCGCAGGCTTGCTGCTGACCGAGCGCGTGCAGAAGCTGGAAGAAGAAGCTTCAGAAAGCTCGGGCCAAGCGGAAAAGGACATCAGAGACAAAAGCATATCAGACATTCCGCTGCAGCGCATTGGCCAGCCGGAAGAGTTGGCTAAAATGGCGGCCTTTCTGGTCTCGGGTGCCAATACCTATGTGACTGGACAGACGATTTTAGTAGATGGCGGTGCCTCGGATGCTTATTAAAATAAAAGAATGGAACCATGTATGAACTGTTCATGCATGGTTTTTTTTTGCGCTCAGAACGATGCAGCGGCTTGTTTAGCTTTCGCTGCGCATGGGGCCTCGCTTAACCGATCGTCTTCGATTTTGCACCCCTTTTCTATTATTGAATGCTACTATTAGAGGGCTTGAAAGGCATAAAAGGACTAATTTTTTTGTCTGGGCGGAATCCTTTCTGCTAACTATTTTGTTTACAAGCAAACTGCTGTATAATTATGAGAGGAAGATTAAAGTTCCATAATCATACTATTTGTACAATCGAATAGTTTAGCAGGAGTGATTGATATGAAAGAGAAAAAAGAAAGAGGTTTAATCGAACGGGGTTTACGTTTGATTGAACGCAGTGGAAACAAGATGCCGGATCCAGTCATCGTCTTTATTATTTTGATCGGACTCATCATTTTAGCTTCCTGGCTGTTTTCAGCATTGGGAACAGAAGCCGTCCATCCAGGAACCGGTGAACTTGTTCAAGTGGAAAATCTATTGACGCGGTCCAATCTTATTCGCATGATTGAAGAAGCGGTCAGTAACTTTACTGCCTTTCCAGCATTAGGTTTAGTTCTAGTGGTGATGCTGGGGATAGGATTGGCAGAAGAATCGGGTTACTTTGAAGTGCTTTTGACGTCCGTTGTAGAGAAGGCGCCCCAAAGGTTAGTGATATGGATTATCATCTTGGCCGGAATTCTTGGAAACATTGCAGGTGATGCAGCGCCAATCGTTATTCCACCGCTTGCTGCCATCATCTTTATGAAAATGGGATTGCATCCGGTAGCCGGCGCGATTGTCGGTTACGTGGCTCCTCTAGGGGCTTTTGCCGCAAACCTTATCCCAGGTATGTCGGATGCCCTGGTCTTTGCCTTTACGGAACCTGCCGCAGAACTTGTGCAGTCTGGTCTCCAGTTAAATGTTTTAATGAATTATTATTTTATTGCAGCGTCTACTCCCTTATTGTTAATCGTCATTTATTGGGTGCTCACCCGCTATACGCTGCCTCAAATGGGCACTTATGAAATAAAAGGGGCCGAACAACAAAGTGAAAGAGGCCTCACTGACAAAGAACGTAGCGCAGTAAAATGGGCCAATTGGAGTTTTATCCTTTATATTCTTTTATTGGTTCTGTTGACGGTTCCACAAAACGGCCTTTTACGCAATCAAGAAACAGGAAGTATTGTAAACGACTCGCCGCTTATGAATGGAATCGGCTTGATTATGACCGCCGCTTTCTTTATTCCGGGATTGGTCTATGGGCTGCGTGCAGGTAAAATCAAAAACTCACATGATTTCTCTAAAATGCTGTCGCAATCGATGTCCTCAATGGGCGGCTTTATTGTGATTGTGTTTTTCGCAGCCCAAATGATGGCTTACTTCAGCTGGAGCAATCTGGGGACAGTCCTGGCCGTTACAGGTGCAGATCTTCTTCAAAATGCAAACGGAATTGTACTAATCGTAGGTTTTATTATACTGACAGCATTCATCAACATATTTATCGGAAGCGCCAGCTCCAAGTGGGCGATTTTAGCGCCTATCTTTGTGCCGATGTTTATGCTGCTTGATTTTCACCCGGCTTTCACCCAGATGGCCTACAGAATTGGAGATGCGATCACAAACCCGATTACGCCGATGATGGCTTACTTCCCATTACTGTTGGCCACTATTCAGAAATATGACAAAAAAGCAGGTATTGGAACATTGATGGCAAATATTTTGCCGTATTCGGTCGCAATTGGTATTGTTTGGACCCTGCTGCTGATTGTCTGGTATTTATTAGGCATTCCGCTCGGTCCAGACAGCCCGGTATTTTTATAAAAAAGAAGGAGTGTATTTCATATGCTAAAACAAGAATGGTTAGAAGAAATTGAGTCGAGAAAAGAGCAAGTGATTGCTCACAGACGCTATTTGCATCAGTTCCCGGAACTGTCTTTTCAAGAATACAAAACTAGTCAATACATTTACGATGAAATGAGCAAGTTAGAAAATGTAGAAGTCACCCGCCCTACGGAAACGTCGGTTTTAGTCAAAATAACAGGCGGCAAGCCGGGCAAGAAAATTGGTTTGCGAGCCGATATTGACGGGCTCCCTATCCAGGAAGAACGGCCGGAATTTGATTTCCAGTCCAAAGAAGACGGGCTGATGCATGCATGCGGGCATGATGGGCATACCGCCATCTTAATGGTCGCCACTCAATTCCTCGCTGAGCATGCGGATGAGCTGGAAGGCGAAATTTACAGTATCTTCCAGCACGCCGAAGAACTGCCTCCTGGCGGCGCTCAAGAGATGGTGGCCACTGGCTTGTTTGACGATTTTGATTTCATCTACGGCCATCATTTAATGTCGACTATTCCCCTTGGAACCATCGATATTAAAAGCGGTCCAAATTCAGGAAACTCCGACTTGTACGAATTAACTATATTTGGCCGCGGAGGACATGCTGCCCAACCCCATGGAAGTATTGACCCGGTGATTATCGGCGGGCAGATTTTGGAGAAATTGCAAACCATCATCTCTAGAAAAGTGGATCCACTGCATGCGGCGGTGATTTCGAATACGGTCTTTCAAGCGGGAACCCCTGATGCACTGAATATCATTCCTGACACCGCCTTTTTAGGCGGCAGTGTCCGGACA
>CAZKSU010000048.1:0-12251 GCA_964555455.1 uncultured Carnobacteriaceae bacterium | reverse complement strand
CTTATAATGAACAGAGAACCAAAAGAACTAAAAAAATCGAAAGAAGGGGATACAAAATGGCACTTTTTGATTTTTTAAAAAAAGACAATAACAAGGAAGCGACACTCTACAATTTAGTAGAAGGGGAAGTCATTCCTATAGAAGAGGTTCCAGATCCGGTATTTTCCCAAAAGATGATGGGAGATGGTTTTGGGGTAGAGCCAGCGAATGGAGAAGTGTATTCGCCAATAGCAGGTAAAGTGGTTTCTGTGTTCCCGACCAAACATGCCGTAGGACTAGAATTAGGAAATGGCATTGAAGTTCTCGTTCACATGGGAGTAGATACGGTTGAATTGGAAGGCGGTCCTTTTGAAATCCATGTAAAAGAAGGAGATAAAGTATCACAAGATACGTTATTAGCGACTATGGATTTAAATGCACTGGATGCCGCTGATAAACCGAAAACGGTGATTGTTGTCTTCACCAATATGGATGAAGTCAATAGTTTTACATTAGATAAGACAGGAACAGTGTCTCGCGGAGCAGAAATCGGAGAAATTGTTTCCAATTAGTGGACCAAACATAGAGTAAAATAAGACGTTATCAAAGAATGAAACCTTTGATAACGTCTCTTTTTTTCAGTTGTTTCTATTTAACCGTGAGCCACACACACGACTTCCGGCCCTTCCACTTCTTTTTGAAGCAGTCGCAGAGAGCCATCTTCTTGATTTCTTTCAAACAAGGTCAGATAATCTACATTTTGATGGCCGACAACTACATATTGTTCATCAGGTGTTAGATTGAAATCTCTTGGTGTTTCTCCTTCAGTTGGTGTGTAACCCAGCAAAGCAATTTTCCCGTCGCTGTCTACTTCGTAAGTCACAATTGAATCGTGGCCGCGATTTGAGGCGTATAGATACTTTCCGTCACTGGAGATTCGTATAGCCGCTCCGCTGTTGAAGCCTTCGTGATCCGCTGGAATGGAAGAAATCGTTTGGTTTACTGAGAACTCACCGCTCTCTGGATTGTAAGCTAACACTAAAACTTCACTGCTTAATTCGCCGAACAAATAAGCGATATCAAGGGTTGGATGAAAAACTAAATGGCGAGGTCCTGTACCAGGAGCTACCTCTAGGCGGGTGACTTCTTTTAATTTCCCGTCTTCAGAGACATCATAAGTGTAAACTTTATCGGTTCCTAAATCACAAGCTACAACATATTTCTCATCCGGCGTCAGATGCATGTAATGGGCGTGAGGAGCGTCTTGGTTTTCGTGAACCGAGCTTCCTTCATGAGCGACTGTGTCGGCTAATGCTAAATTTCCTTGTTCGTCTGTTTTATACACCGCCACTTCACCTGTATGGTAGTTTGCTGTATAAACAAACTGGCGGCCGGCATCGTAAGAAACATAACAAGGTGCAGCGCCTTCTGCTAAAACAACCGCATGGCGTGTATAAGAGCCGTCCTCTTCTTTAACTAATGAAGCCAGCCCTCCTTGATCATTCTCACTGATGATTGTATATAAGATAGAAGCCTCTTCGTTTGTGGCTAAATAAGTAGGGTTGCCCACTTCAGCGACTAAAGATAAATTCTCAAGTTTTTGCGTTTCTGTATTCAAATCGATTCGGTAAATACCTTCACTGGTTCTTCTTGTGTAGGTTCCGAGTAATAATTCAATTGACATGAATCGTCCTCCTTATAAATTTTGCTCCAGCATTAGTATAGCAAAACCTTTTTCATTCCAAAAATTTAATCCCTTTCCCGGCCAGAAGGAGAAGAATAAATCAATACGAGTTGTTTAGGGAATTATGTTAGAATATTAAAGAAGAACAAGATCAAGGGGGCGGCTTTAATGGATAAAATGAAAACAACAAAGACGAATACAAAGCAGGAACTTTCAGAAACATGGTTTTGGAAATATGTGATCGACAATAAATTTGTGTCCACATTAGTCATCTTGCTTTTACTGTTTATAACAATTTATGTATTTCTGCAAATATCTCATATCTTCGCCTGGGTTGGGCAAACTCTGTCCATTATTGGACCGCCGATTGTCTTTGCCATGATTTTTTACTATTTGCTAAAACCAATGGTGGATTCTCTTGAACAACGGGGGATGAAGCGGAAGTTATCGATTTTGCTCGTGTTTTTAGGCATTTTATTTATCTTCGCCTTGTTCATCACTTTCTTGATTCCAGGCATTCAAGAGCAAGTGGATAAGCTCATTGATGAATTTCCGGCTTATTGGAATACTGCTTTGATGCAGATTGAAGAGTTCTTATACACGGATTGGCTCACACAAATTTATCAAGAAATACAAGCCACAAATATTATAGAAAGAGTGACGGAGCAGCTGACAAATGTATTTAGTGTCACGATAGACAGTTTAGGGACATTTTTTGGCAGTGTGACCCGAATAGTAGTGACTGTCTTTACCATGCCTTTTGTCTTGTACTACTTTCTGGCAGATAGCAAACGTTTTAAACAGGGAATTATCCATATCACACCGACAAGAGCGCGGCCAACGGTAAATAAGTTCATGTTTCAGGCAAGCGACCAAATCGGTTCTTATGTGCGGGGCGAGCTTATGGTAGCTATAGCAGTCTCTATCTTGTTTTATATTGGCTACCGTATCATAGATCTTGATTACGCACTGCTGCTGGCTATAGTCGCCGGAATTATGAATTTGATTCCGTATTTAGGCTCTATTTTAGCGTCGATTCCGGCTTTAATTATAGGCGCTTTTGTTTCACCATGGAAACTGCTTCAAGTTGTCCTTGTTCTCGCTATTGAACAGTTAATTGAAGGAAGAGTGATCAGTCCTCAAATTTTAGGAAATCGCCTGGATTTACATCCGCTGGTCATCTTGTTTATTTTACTTATCGCCGGAAGCTTGTTTGGCTTTATGGGACTTATCTTGGCAGTCCCTGGTTTTGGCGTGCTGCGCGTGATTTGGAATCTGTTTTTTAATTGGCTGAAGAACAGCTATGACTATTATGACGAAGGGATTGTCGAAGAACCGCAAACAGAAAAGGGGACTGAGAAGTGAGAAAGCCTCTAATTCGAAATATGTGAAACCATGATTTGCTTTCAGAAAATATCTTGTATATAATGGACTAATGTGCTGTGAACCGATCAAACGATGACAGGGAGTGAAAAATGTGTGTTCACCGACCTTTCTTAATTTAAATGAAGAGAAAAAAGATAGAATTATCCATGCCGCCTTAGAAGAATTCTCTGACCATTCCTTTAATGATGCTTCTATTACAAATATCGTAAAGAAAGCAGGTATATCAAGAGGGAGCTTCTATCAATACTTTGGGAACAAAGAAAATCTGTATAATTACCTCGTCCATCACTTGTATTCTATCCACCGCAGTGATTTATTAAAAATTCTCATTCAAAATTCTGGAAATTTATATGAATCGCTCTTGTCATTTTTTAATTCTTATATCGATGAACTCGTTAAATCGGATTATTTCTCCTTTTATAAAAATACTTTTTTATATGTTAACCACCATCTTATTGGAAAAGAGGGAATATTTAGCCTGGCGAATCAGTCATCGAGCAGAGAACAGCAACAACAGCAATTTATTGATGTCATCGATATGGAAGACATCAAAACAGATTCAGGAAAAGAAACCCTGGAATATATATACTTTATGGTGACAACTATTCACCACATGATTATAGATGGTTTCGTCAATAACTTATCAGTAGAAGAAATCAAAGGAAAAACGTTTAGAGCGGTCAATTGGCTTTATTACGGAATGAACAAAAAGTAAGAAGAAAGAATAGGAAGTAGATGAATTTATGAAAAGAATATTTAAACTCTTGAACCCACGCCGTATCGCGTGGCTCTTCGTATTTCTAGTCCTGCAAGCAGCCTCTATATTGCTCATCCCCACAATTGCTGCAGATATTGTAGACTATGGAGTTGCAACAGGGGATATTGATTACATTATACGGAATGGCGGCATTATGATCCTGATCGCATTGATTGGATTCGCAGCTGCTATATTGAACGTATATTTTTCGGCCACTGAATCGCAAGCAGTCGGTTCTCAGCTGAGGGAAAAGCTATTTGATAAAATAATGTATTTTTCGAATGAAGAAATTGATCAGTATGGCATCTCCACACTGATGACTCGGACAACGAGTGACGTGATGCAAATCCAGCAGATTTTAATGTTCATTATACGTCTCATGATATTGGACCCTTTACGAATATTATTTGCTGCTGTTTTGGCCTATCTGCGCGAGCCGCAGCTCACATTTATCTTTTTAATTATTGTCCCGGTATTGCTTGTTCTTATCACCTTTATCTTAAGAAAAGTAAGTCCTTTGTTCCGTTCTCTGCAAGTTAAAACAGACCGAATCAACCGTATTTTCCGAGAAGGGTTAACAGGAATACGAGTGATCCGGGCTTTCTTGCAGGAGGATTACGAAGAAGAACGATTCGATGAAGCGAATAAAGACTACAAAGACACGTCTTTAGCGGCGCATGTCTATATGGCTTCGCTGATGCCTCTGATGATTTTGCTGGCGAGCGGGACCACCATACTTATTATTTACTTCGGTGCCCAGTACATAAGTATTGGCGAGATGCAGGTAGGAAACTTAATTGCCTTTACTTCATATGCGATGAATATTTTAATGGGAATTATGGCTCTGTCATTAATTGTGACCTTATTGCCTAGAGCTCAAGTCGCAATAGAACGTGTCCTTCAAGTCATCGATACGCCAAATGAGATTGAAGATCCTGCAAGACCTTTAGCATTAGGAATAGACAATGAAGATCTCGTGCTGGAGTTTGACCATGTGGATTTCCGTTATCCTGGAGCTGAAAAACTGGCGCTTGAAGACATTAACTTTACATTAAAACAAGGCGAACGGTTAGCGATTATTGGAGGAACTGGGGCCGGAAAAACGACCTTGTCTAATCTGTTTTTACGCTTATATGATGTAGAGTCAGGGACTGTTCGAGTGAACGGAACAGATATCCGCGATATTAGCCAAGAAGAGCTGCGTGCTTTAATCGGATTTGCTCCACAAGAAGCGCTCCTGTTCTCTGGAACAATTCGCGAAAATCTGAAGTATGGAAACCCAGAAGCTACAGACGATGAGCTGTGGCGAGCACTAGAAGTGGCTCAAGGGGCAGAGTTTGTTTCACAGCTGCCGGATCGTCTCGACTCCCGTGTCGAACAAGGCGGTTCCAACTTCTCAGGTGGACAGCGTCAGCGTCTAAGTATCGCTAGAGCACTTGCTACAGATGCTCGTCTTCTAGTCTTTGACGATTCATTCTCCGCTTTAGATTTTCGGACAGATGCCAACTTAAGAAAAGCGTTGAAACCTGTCACCACCGATAAAGCAGTCATTATTATCGCGCAAAGAATCAGTACAGTGCTTGATGCGGAACAAATTCTAGTATTAGATAATGGACGGATTGTCGGCCAGGGAACGCATGAGGAACTGAAAGAGAATAACGAAATTTACCAAGAAATTATTGAATCACAGATGAAAGGGGAGGATATTTAATGGCTAACAATGAAACGCCTAAAGAGCTGCGAGCAAAAAGAGCGAAAGATTTTTGGGGAACGATTCGACGGTTAATTAAATATATGTCTTCACGTTTTTGGGCATTATTTGCAACGATACTCTTTGCGATTGCAGCAGCCGTTTTTTCTGCGATTACACCGACCCTTGTGGGACAGGCAACAACCGTTATTTTTGATGGAGTGACAGAAGGAATGGACTTGCGCGATGCAGGACAGACGGTGAATGTGTTTCCGATTGATTTTGACGCGGTGCACCGGATCCTGATCACTTTAATCATTCTCTATCTTCTCCAGACGGTCTTTAGATATGTGCAGAACTATGTCACAGGAGTGGTCGCGCAGAGAACCGTTTATGATATGCGTAGAGACTTAAAAGAAAAACTAAGCCAATTGCCTATCGAATATTTTGATACACATCCAACAGGAGATATCATGTCCAGAGCAGTCAACGATATTGAGCAAGTAGCCAATACTTTGCAGCAGTCTCTGTCGCAATTCATATTAGCGAGTGTCACGTTCGTTACCGTATTAATTGCTATGTTAGTCGTCAATGTCCCGCTGTCTTTAATTGTTATCGCCAGCGTTGGTTTAAGTGCGTTGCTTATCGCATTTTTAGCGCCTAAATCACAAAGGCAATTCGCAAGACAGCAAAGAGTTGTCGGGCAGTTGAACGATCGGGTAGAAGAGACTTATGCTGGACATACAGTGGTGCGGACCTATAACCGAGAAGAGCGAGAAATTGAGCGCTTAAAAGAGCATAGTGATAATTTATACGATGCGTCTTGGCGTGCCCAATTTTTCTCGGGGATTATGATGCCGGCCGTAAACTTTGCACGAGACTTAGGGATTTTTGGTGTTACCTTGTATGGCGGTTTTGGTGTTATGAATGGCACGATTCCATTAGGTTATGTCCAATCCTTTATTCAATATACAAACCGCTTCTCTCAGCCGATCCGCCAAGTGGCTCAATTAGCAAACAATATTCAAATTACGATTGCAGCTTGTGAGCGAATCTTTGAACTGCTTGATGAACCAGAGATGGAAGAAATCAAGGCGAATGTTCCGGTAAAAGAAAATTCACCTTATATCATCGAATTTGAAAATGTTCAATTTGGTTATGGCGATGACGAATTACTGATGACTGACTTTAATTTACAAGTTGAAGAAGGGGAAATGATTGCCATTGTGGGGCCGACCGGAGCAGGGAAATCCACATTGATTAACTTGCTTGAACGGTTTTATGATGTCAGCGGAGGAAGCATCCGATATAGAGGAAAAGATATTCGAGACTTCACTCGAGATGACGTCCGAGAGCTCTATTCAATGGTTCTCCAAGATACTTGGCTCTTTAACGGCACGATTTGGGACAATATCGCTTATGGAAATGACGAAGCGACCGATGAAGAAATCCTGAATGCAGCCAAAGCGGCCTATGTGGATGAATTTGTCCGCCGTCTGCCGAAAGGGTACGATACGATTATTAACGAAGATGCTTCAAACATTTCACAAGGCCAAAAGCAATTAATTACGATTGCCCGCGCCTTTTTAGCGGATCCAGAAATGCTGATCTTAGATGAGGCCACTTCTTCGGTAGATACGCGTACGGAAGCACTGATTCAAGGGGCTATGAACAACGTCTTAGCCAACCGTACAAGTTTCGTTGTTGCCCACCGCCTGTCAACGATACGTGATGCAGACAAGATTATTGTCATGAATCATGGAGATGTAGTTGAAACAGGTACACACGATGAGCTGATCGCTAAAGATGGTTTCTATGCGGATATTTACAATGCGCAATTTGCGACACCAGATGACTTAGTGACCGCTTAAAAATAGATAAAAAAGCTCTTTCAGCAGACTCTCGCTGGAAGAGCTCTTTTAATGGATAGGCTTGTGCTTTTTGTTTGCATTCGTTATAATTTTTAAGGACTATAGAACTTACTATTAAAACGTTTAGTTGAATTGGAAGGTTGGACGGAATGGCACAATTATATTTTAGATATGGTGCAATGAACAGCGGAAAATCGATTGAAGTATTGAAAGTTGCCCATAATTATGAAGAACAGAATAAGGCAGTTCGCATCTATACGAGCGGTGTAGATGACCGTGATGGTGTGGGTATTGTCTCTAGCCGAACAGGCATGAGAAGGGATGCAACACCTATTCATGAAGAGACAGACATTTTTGATGATATAAAAAATGCGGATGAAAAGATTTGGTGTGTGCTCATTGATGAGGCGCAATTTCTAAAAAAAGAGCAGGTCATTCAGCTGACTAAAGTCGTCGACGAATTAAAGATTCCAGTGATGACATTTGGCTTGAAAAATGACTTTATGAATAATTTATTCGAAGGGTCTAAGTACTTACTTTTATACGCTGAAAAAATTGAAGAAATTAAAACAATTTGCTGGTACTGTGGAAAAAAAGCAATTATGAATTTGCGAATGAGCGATGGCATCCCTGTGTATGAAGGGGAACAGATTCAAATTGGCGGAAATGAAAGTTATTTCCCAGTTTGTCGTCATCATTACTTCCACCCCGAGATTTAAAAAGGATGAGATGAAAATGAATATTTTTGATCAATTAGAAAATGTTGAAATTCGTTACCAAGAAATCAACGCGATGCTGAGCGACCCTGAAATTACAAAAGATACGAATAAGCTAAGAGAACTCAGCAAAGAAGAAGGCGATCTCCGAGAAACCGTACAAGAGTACCAGAAGTATAAAGAGATCAAACAAGGCCTGGAAGATACAGAAGACCTATTAAATGAATCTTTGGACCCAGAGATGAAAGAACTGGCTGAAATGGAACGAGAGGACTTGCTTTCGCAAAAAGAAGAAATAGAAGAAAAGTTGAAGTTTCTTCTTATTCCAAAAGATGAAAATGATGGGAAAAACGTCATTATGGAAATTCGAGGGGCAGCAGGCGGAGATGAAGCGCAATTGTTTGCCGGAGATCTTTTCCATATGTATCAGAAATTTGCTGATAAAAATGGCTGGAAAGTAGAGGTCCTTGAATCGACGACCACAGGGATTGGCGGTTTTAAAGAGATCATCTTCCAAGTCAATGGCAAAGATGCTTACTCCAAATTAAAATACGAAAATGGCGCTCACCGAGTACAGCGTGTTCCAGAAACAGAATCGCAAGGCCGGGTGCATACCTCAACAGCTACTGTTGTGGCGTTGCCAGAAGTCGAAGAGTTTGATGTGGATATCGATAAAAATGATATTCGTGTGGATATTTACCGCGCCAGTGGAGCGGGTGGTCAGCACGTAAACATGACGGATTCGGCTGTACGTCTGACGCATGAACCGACGGGAATTGTCGTTGCGATGCAAGATGAGCGTTCACAGATTAAAAACCGTGAGAAAGCAATGAAGATCCTGCGTTCACGTGTGTATGACCATTATGAACGAGAGGCACAAGCAGAAGTGGATGCGGAGCGTAAATCTGCCATTGGTACGGGAGATCGTTCGGAACGTATTCGAACATACAACTACCCGCAAGGCCGGATCACGGATCACCGGATCAATTTAACTGTTCATAAACTAGAGCAAGTATTGGGCGGCGATTTAGAGGAGATTGTCGAAGAACTAACCCTTCACGATCAAGCTGAGAAACTGGAGCAATTATAAGATGTTAATCAAACCTACAGACAACCTCACTTATTATGAAGCTCTGCAAAGAGCTTCTTCTTTTTTAGCTGAAATTGGCCATTCGTCATTTGTCGCTGAATGGCTGCTTCGTGAACGCCTGGGATGGGATAAAACGCAGCTGGTTTTAAGCTATGAAAAAGAAATACCCGGTAAAGAGCTCGAGCAATTCAACCAAGATTTAGAAGAGTTCTTTGCAGGAAAGCCTATGCAGCAAATTATCGGCCATGAATGGTATTTCAACCGGAAATTTAAAGTGACTGAAGATACGCTGATTCCGAGACCGGAAACGGAAGAATGGCAAGATCGCGTCCTTAAATTTTTGGCCGGAGATCAGTCATTCAATGTGCTGGATATTGGTACTGGAACAGGCATCTTAGGTCTCACCCATAAGCTGGAACGACCTGGAGATGCGGTAACCCTCACCGATATCAGCCCGGCAGCTTTAGCAGTAGCCAAAGAAAATGCTGAGCGCCTTAAAGCGGAAGTGACTTTTAAACTGGGGAATTTGCTGGAGCCGCTGGAAAATGAACAGTTTGATGTAATTTTATGCAATCCGCCTTATATTGCTGAGAATGAAGTGGATGTAATGGATCAGTCGGTGCTTGACTATGAGCCGAAAACGGCTTTGTTTGCAGACGACAATGGTCTGGCCATTTACAAAGAACTGGCGCAAGCCATCGCACCTTATTTAAAACCTCAATCTAATATTTTCTTAGAAATCGGCTATAAACAGGGGAATCAGGTAACTGAAATCATGAAGAAGGCTTTACCGGAAGCAGAATTAGAAATCTGGAAAGATTTTAATGGCTTAGACAGAGTCGTTGCCGTTTATACACCTTAAACAGCAGCGAATAAGGTGAATGACAAATTCATTTATGAAAAACAAGCGCGAAAAGAACGAAAAAAGGCTGAAATTCATCCTTTTCAACTGTTTTTTTTAAAAATGTATTGCATAATGGAAACAGGTTGGGGATTCACGCTTCCTTTGCCGTCTTATTTTGGCCCCAGGAAGTCAGGTGGCCATTTTTGCCTCAAAATGAACCATGTAAATTAAAAGAACGGAAGAATAATTTGTAGAAAGTATGATTAGATATGAAAACCCGGCTTTTCCAAAAAAATGAATGGGCACAAGCCGCTCAGCTGATTAAAGAAGGGGAAATTGTCGCCTTTCCGACCGACACCGTTTATGGGTTAGGCGCGGATGCCACGAATGAGGCGGCCGTCCAAAAAATATTTAAGGCTAAGGGCCGCCCAGCTGATCGGCCAATTAGTGTGCTTTTGAGTAAACCGGAAGCTATCGAGCAGTATGCTGAAAATATTGCCGAAGAAGTATGGTTGCTGGTTGAAGAGTTTTGGCCAGGACCTTTAACGATTGTTTTAAAAAACAGAGGGTTATTTGCACCCACTGTGACAGCTGGCCAGGACACGATTGGCTTGCGTATGCCGGACAATCAAGTGGCTTTGGATTTCATCAGTGCTTGCGGCACTCCCTTGGCTACACCCAGTGCCAATACATCCGGCCGCCCGAGTCCTACAAAAGCGGACCATGTGCTAGCAGATTTGGACGGGAAAATAGCAGCGGTTATTGATGGAGGAGAAACCTCTACTGGCATTGAATCGACCGTTTTAGACTTTTCACATGCTGAACGTCCGATTATTTTGCGTCCCGGAAATGTCTCCAGAACTCAAATTGAAGAAATCATTCAACGACCTGTAGAGGTAAATGAACCTAAGAAAAACGAAAAGCACTATAAACCGAAGATTCCTTTGTTTATCGTAAACTCAAGTTGGGAGCAGGCGATTGAGAAAATGCTTGAACAGAATGAGAAGATTGCAATCTTAGGCAATCAGCAAATCATCAACCAATATCAAGAAAAAGTAGTGGCGGTTTTTTCACTCGGCGAGCCGGGAGAGATAGAAACAGCCAGTCAGCTATTTTTTGATGGTTTACGCACTTTGGAACAATCTGAAGCTTCAGTTATCCTGGCGGAGTCTTATGAAAAGGGCGAAGCAAGTTTCGCTTATATGAATCGCTTACAACAGGCCGCTGAAAGAAAATCGATATAAAATGTGAATAAGAGTAGATTTCTTGAACGAAATTGTGTAATGTTGTAAGGATGGAAAAGTCAGTAAATATAAAAGGAGCGACATAAAATGGAAAAGTTTCACGTAATACAACACCCTTTAATTGAGCATAAATTGACAATATTGAGAGACAAAAATACAGGGACCAAAGATTTCCGGGACCTAGTCAATGAGATTGCTCGCTTACTAGCTTATGAAGTTTCCCGAGACTTGCCTTTAGAAGATATTGAAATTGAAACCCCGTTAGTAAAATCGACACAGAAAGCAATAGCCGGTAAAAAAGTAGTGATTGCACCCATTTTACGTGCTGGTTTAGGTATGGTTGATGGAATTTTAGATTTGATACCTGCAGCTCGTGTTGGACATGTAGGCCTTTACCGAGACGAAGAAACGATGCAGCCTGTTGAGTACTTTGTGAAAATGCCAAATAATTTAGAAGATCGTCAGCTGTACTTGGTCGATCCGATGTTAGCTACTGGCGGTTCTGCCATTGCAGCTATTGATTCCGTTATAGAACGTGGCGCAAAAGCTGAAAATATTAAGTTCATTTGTCTTGTGGCTGCTCCTGAAGGAGTTAAGGCATTGCACGAAGCTCACCCAGAGGTTGAGATCTTTACAGCTGGCTTGGATGAAAAATTGAATGAAGATGCTTATATAGTGCCAGGCTTAGGCGACGCTGGCGACAGACTGTTCGGAACGCTGTAAACTGCAAGAGGACAGATATTCAGTCGAATGATTTTTAAAGAAGGGATTCTAGATGGAATTTATTCGCATACAATCATTGATTACAATCGTATCACATATGTTTTTTGTAGGAGTCAGTTTCTGGAGTTTGCTGAGCCTAAGAATCGACCATTTATTTAAAAAATATAAAGTGCAGCAAATCCGTGCTCTTTATGTTATTGTCTCTATTGTATTAGGCTATAATTTAAGCACTTTTTTCTTAGACTTTTTGACACATTCGCAAAATTT
>CAZKSU010000047.1:0-12316 GCA_964555455.1 uncultured Carnobacteriaceae bacterium | reverse complement strand
ATAATATTTTACCGACACGTTTTCGTGCGGATGCAATTATACACAAAACAACGGACCACTTTATTGATCAAGTGCTCCTTAGAAAACACTAATTTAGCGGAGGCGAATAGGAATGAATGAGTCAGTAACAAAAAATGTGCCCACTTTAGCGGTCATCGATTTTGGGAGTCAAAGCAATCAATTAATTACGCGTAAGGTTCGCGAACTTGGCGTGTATTCGGAATTATTTCCATTCAGTGTTTCCATGGATACGTTAAAAGAAAACAATGTGCAAGGGCTTATTTTTACAGGCAGTCCACGGAGAGTTTTAGATGAAGATGCTTTTGTGGTGGATCCAGCCATTTATGAACTCGGTTTGCCGATTCTGGCGATTGATTACGGAGCACAGCTCATGGTGCATCAATTAGGCGGCGAAATTGCCGCGTCATCAGTAAAAGAAACGCAGACGTCAACGCTAGAACTAGCGGATAAAAACAATGCTTTATTTAAGGGGCTAAATGAAAAAGAAACAGTCTGGCAAAGCATCAACGATCAAGTGGCTTCACTGCCTGAAGGTTTTGAAACAGTCGCCTCAACTGCAGCAGAAGAAAATGCAGTCATTTACGATGCTGAGAGAAACTTCTATGGGGTCCAATTTAATCCAGAAGTTCATCAGACAGAAAACGGACAGCAGCTTATCCAAAACTTTGTCATGGATATCTGCGGTTTTAAAGGCGACTGGGATATGGGGCAGTTTATCGATTTAGAAATTGCAAAAATCCGGGAACAAGTGGGTGACAAGAAAGTTCTTTTAGGACTGTCCGGCGGAGTCGATTCATCAGTGACAGGCGTGCTCTTGAATGAAGCGATCGGCGACCAGCTGGTTTGTATTTTTGTAGACCATGGCCTGCTTCGGAAAAATGAAGCCGAACAAGTCATGGAAAGTTTGTCTGGAAAATTCGGTTTAAACATTGTTCAAGTGGAAGCCAGTGAACGGTACCTGGAAAAATTAGCAGGTGTTTCTGATCCAGAAGAAAAACGTAAAATTATCGGAAATGAATTCATCGAAATCTTCAGCGAAGAAGCGCGCAAGTTAGATGGCGTTGACTTCTTGGCTCAAGGTACGCTCTATACGGATGTTATTGAGAGTGGGACAGAAACGGCTGAAACCATCAAATCCCATCATAACGTGGGCGGGCTGCCAGAAGATTTAGAATTTGAATTGATTGAGCCGATGAACACACTATTTAAAGACGAAGTCCGTGCGCTTGGTGAAGAGTTAGGCATGCCGTCTGAATTAGTCTGGCGCCAGCCGTTCCCAGGGCCAGGTTTAGGTGTTCGGGTTCTTGGTGAGATTACGCGAGAAAAATTAGAAGTGGTCCGTGAAAGTGACGCTATTTTAAGAGAAGAGATTAAGAATGCCGGACTTGAACGCGACATTTGGCAATACTTTACAGTCTTACCAGGCTTCAAAACCGTCGGGGTCACGGATGACAAGAGAACTTATGACTATACGATCGGTATTCGCGCCATCCACTCAGTCGACGGCGTAACCGCTGAATGGTCAAGAATTCCTTTAGATCTTTTGGATAAAATATCAAGAAGAATCACAAACGAAGTTGACGGCATTAACCGTGTCGTCTATGACATCACAAGCAAGCCGCCAGCAACCGTAGAATGGGAATAGTTCCATTTTCTGATTCGCAGAGTGAAATGTAAGAAAATGACGGGACTTCCCTGTGATTGAGGCGAACTAAAAGAAGGGACGCGGAAATTTCCGCGTCCCTTTTTGCTTTGCAAAAAGGAGCTTTAGCGGTATCCTTGAAGAGAATAAATAGCAGCAAATGACACGATACATAGAGGAGCTTGTTTTATGGACCCAAGACTGATTACTTATATTGTTATACCAATCGCTGTGCTGACAACCATGACCTTGGCACGAAAACTGAGGAATAAATTGGCCAAACCAGATGTGAAAGAAAACGTGCAAACGCCAGGAAGATTTGAGCGAATTAACTTGTGGGTCATCCGAATTATTGGGGTTTTCACCGGTTTGTTTACACTCCTAGGAGCGATAGCTGGGGAAATGGAAATGACCCTTGTGTTCCTTGTCTTAACACTTGTCTTTATGGGAGCCGTTTGGTTAATCAAACGCGAATACAATATGACCTATCAAGAAAATGACGAATTCTTTATTTTACATTCGAAAGGAAAAGAATATAAAGTTTACTATGAAAATATAGTAGATTGGCTTCCTGGATTGAATGAAATCCAGCTGCTGGACAAAACACGAGAAGAGGGCGATTACGTAAGAGTCAATGTCTCTATCTTCCATCCGGAAATTCTCCTCAAGCAGCTAGTCGAAATGACTTTTGAAGGCAAATTCCATAATGTTGGGTACTTTCATCAGGATCAAGATCCGCATAGAGAAGCTGAATTGTTAAGTTTTCTTGAGCAACATGATTACGGCCATTTAATGGAAAAAGCTCAGACTGAATGAAAGGCGGCCGGCTGAATTCTTCTTTTCTATTCTTTGCCTAAGTAGAATCCATCTTTAAAAAGCTTACTTACATAATTCTATTTAGGAGGGCTAAGTATGGTCAATCGCTATCGCTTTATTTTAATTGCAGCTTTAACTCTGTTGTTCGCGTCTTGTTCGACAGCTGATGTGACAAAAGCTCCGGATGAAATGCCCGACACGGAACAGCCGGCTGATGACCAAGAAACGGAACAGCCAAGAGAAGAAGAAAAGCCAGAACATGAAAAAGAACAGTCGTTTGAGGAACAAATCAAAGATACCATCTCTCTTGAAGGTATGGAAGAACCGATTACTTTGAATCTGTATGATCACCCCGATGCCCTTTTTTTAACTTACGTCCCTGAAGATTTGCTGGCTGAAGAGGCAAGCGGCGGAGAAGGTGATTCTTATTTCTTCTATGCCAATTACGGTGGTGAAAAATTAGAAGAGATTTACTTGCAGATATATATTTTTGCCGAACATATCACCGAACAGCCGAGTGCTGAGGCTACAGACAGTACGTATGCCTTAGCTGTTGAAAATATGGAGCCAATGGAAGACAACACTTATTACGAATGGGCGCTTGAAGAATATATCAGCCCAGAAGGATCCAGAAATGTAGCGTTAGGGGAACATAACAGCCGATACTTTATGGTGGTGCTCAATTCTGACGTCCAGTATTCTGAAGGTTTTGTTCCTCGTGCCAACAAGGTGCTTGAACATCTTTATTGGAAAGATACAGAAGAATACCTCACAAAAGAATAAAACGCTGTCCTATTTGTCTCTTGTGCATTAGAATCTAGTGTACAGGAGATTTTTTATTATAGAAGGAGCCAATATTAAGAAAAAATTAAGAAAAAACCAGTAGAATGGCTTTGAAATTTTATTTTTAAAAAACGAAATAGAAAGTATATAGAATAGATAGATAGGAGCAGAAAAAATGGAAGAAAAGAAAGAAAAAGAAGTTTACACGCGAGTTTGGGGGGACGTTGTATCCTTAAAAGAGCTCGTTTATTCATCCGTGATTGGTATTGTCGTCACCATGGGCATGTTTTTATTCGGTCAGTATCTATTTAACGAGGTGATTGAAGGCATTGATGAAGCTTTGGCGAATGGCTACGCTTTATTAATAGGGGTGAGCGGCGTTTTTGTCTCGGGTTTTATTTCAGCTAAACTCTTTAAACCCAAACGGCGAATTGAAAATAAAATGGAATCCGAAGACATCGAAGTTATTTTAAAAGATGCGGGCATTACGCTCGAAGAAGAAACAGAAGCTTTATCTGCTGCTTCTCCAGAAGTCATTCAAGAGATGGAAGATTTAGAACTCTATGGACTCCTTGCTTTAATTCCAGAAGATTCTCCCAATTACAAAGCAGAATATCAAGAGAAGCTGGAGGGCGGAAACTAATGTCCATCTTACTTATACTTCAATCGATCCTTGCTGCCTTTATAGGCGGATTACTCTATACCATTATTGGGGTCATTCCAGGAACCGATGAAACAGCGACGATGGCCCCCATCACACTTGTTTTAGTTTTGACTGGGATCGATCCAGTAGTCATCTTCTCTTTTGTCATAGCGCAAATTGTAGCGATGCAAATCAGCCATACAATACCTACCGCAATGGCGGCCTTGCCGGGCAGTACGATGTCTGTGCCGATGGTGCGCTACAGCCAGCTGGCCAAACGATTGGGGATTCCGCATATTGCGATGCGAAAATTAGCAGCCGGCTCGATGGTGGGAACGCTCATTGCTGTACCTTCTTCCTTATTGATTGCTTATTTTTTAGCACCATTAGGGACGTATATTGAGCCTTACACCGGTCTTATTTTTACGATTGGCGCCATCTTTATAGCCTATATGTCAGCCGCGAAATGGGCGGCAGTGGTCGCTTTAGTTCCTTTGTCTTTCCTAATTCAAGGGATTCAGCGTTTAGCGGTTGAATCGGTTGGTCACACACTCTTTATCTCCATTTTTATGGGCATCACTGTCGGGCCGATGATTTCTGAGCTTTTCAATGTGCTGGTCCCGAAATTAAGACAAGCCCAGCAGCAAGAAGAGTTGAATGAAATTTGGCTGGCGCCGGACACGAATGAAGATATGCCGTATTTCCCGAATCCCTTTAAATTACTGACGAAAAGGCAGCGAAAGACCAATGCAGTAACTTCTGTGATCGGTTCCGCGATTTTTATGCTGTCACCAGTCGGAGCGACGGTTTTGCTGGGTGAAATTATCGCCGGGCGAAACAAAGGCTTGTACGAGAAGATCACCAACACCTTGTCTGCTCAAGATGCCACTTCGACTTCGACTTATATCGGCGGTCTCATTATTCCACTGCTTGCTTTCGGTCTGCCGCTCAGTCCAGTAGCACTTGGACCGACTGCACCGGTATTTAATGCGCCGCCTGTCTTTACAGTGGATCCCATCCATAATTTAAGCACTTACCTTGAGCCTTGGCATTATGTGGTCTTTGGCCTGATCGGAATTATCGGAGGCGCCATGATTGCTTATCCGATTGCCGTAAAACAAGGACGCAAATGGACGGTTCTGATGTTTGAATATATTAGTCATGAAGCGCTAATCGGTTCTTTCTTAGGACTTATTGTAATGCTTTCTTACTATGAAGCAGGGTTTACCGGAATACTGGCTTCCTTAGTCATTGGTCTGTTTGGCGGAATCCTGCACAATTTATTTGAAATCCATACCGGTGTACAATTTATGGCCTATTATGCTTCCGGTTTTATTGTCACTACGCTCTTAAGTCTTGCTTAAGGACGAATAAGGCCCCTCACATTTTTAGGAATGTGAGGGTTTTTTGTTTAGAGAAGCAGTCCGGGAGTTTTAGTTGTCTCGCATGCGCTGTACCGTTAAAATGAACAGTGAGTCTAAGGGAGGGAATTAAATGAGTAACGTACATGATTACATCTACTGGCGCGGGGATCTGAGTTTTGAACAAGACCCTTTAAATGAAATTGACGCGCTGATTTTTTCGGAATTTTCATATATTGATTTTTCGAAAATTGCACCTCAGCATTTAGAAGAAGGAAAGCTCACGATTAAAGAAGCAGCAAATTTATGGGATGAAGCTGATCCAGCTGATTTTATGCCAACAGGTTATCTTCACCATGCACAAGCTTATGAGATTTTAACACTGGCCGGTGAGTCGCAGCGGTTCCAAGACCTAGTGATTGCCAGTAACATTAAAGAGATTTCTTTTGAAGACGAATCACAGTTCGGCGTCACATCTTTTTATCGAAAAGGCAAGCCATTTTTTCTGGCATTTGAAGGAACGGATCTGAGAAGCATGAGCTGGAAAGAAGATTTGCAGATGACCTATTTAACCGCGATTCCTTCACAAAATAAGGCTTTAGAGTTTTTAAAGGATCACTTGAATAAAAACCCTCACCCCGTTGCGATTGGTGGTCATTCAAAAGGCGGAAATCTAGCCATCTACGCCGCTATTTTTATGGAAGAAAAACACCAGAATTTTATTGAAGAGATTTACAGTTTTGATGCACCCGGTTTTCCGCAGAATATTTTGGAAACCAAATCTTATAAGCAAATAGCTGATCGCATCCAGTCTTTTATTCCGCAAGACAGTATTATCGGTCTGCTGCTTCATAAACTGGAAGAACAGATCGTCATTTACAGTCATGCATCCGAGCTGGCACAGCATGATGTGTACTCTTGGGAAATGAAAGGACGCGAATTTATTCCGAGTGAACTCAGCCAAGGGGCGTTGGAGATTCAGCTGATCTTAAATGAACTGCTGGATGAATTGAGTTTAGAAGAACGCGAGCTGTTTTCGGAAGCTTTATTTACCATTATTGGCGATGGGAAAAATGATTTTATCACAGGTGACCGCAGTTACACACTACAAAAAATACCGGAAATGATTAGAGAATACCGAGAGCTGGATGCTGAGTCTAAACAAATTCTTTTTAAAGTCCTCCGTATCTTTTACCGGAAACGGCTAGAAGTGCTTCGCGAAACTTAACAAAATATTCAAATAATCTTCTCACTTAATGTAATGAAAGAAAATCTGCATGTGATAAACTGGTTTGGAATGAGCTTTTATTCAGTTCATGAGAGAGGAGAATAGAAATGAGTGTAGCGATTGTCACAGACTCCGCCTGCAATATCACGCCCGAAATGGCTGAAGCACATGATATTTATGTTTTGCCTTTACAAATCATCTTTGGCGAAACGGTCTATCAGGATGGAGTCGACCTTTCCACGCAAGAATTTTATGAAGAAATTGTAGCCTATGACGGCATACCAACCACTTCACAGCCTGCAGCGGCGGATACGGTGAACTTATTTAAACAGCTAGTTCAAGAATATGACCATGTCATCAGCATTCATTTGGACGCGCGCTTATCTGGAACGTTCCAAACCACCAGAGCGATTGCCAAGGAAATAGACAGCGAGAATATCACTGTAGTGGATTCAGGACTTGTCACTTTGCCAGCGCGTTATGTCGTGCTGGAAGCGAAACGCTTGGCGGATGCAGGAGCAAGTGTTAAAGAAATTATCGCTCATATTGAAGATGTCAGACAGCATACGATAGCTTTTACTGCATTGAATGATTTAGATTATTTACTATCTGGCGGACGCGTCGCTAAGTTAGCAGGATCTATTATAAACAAAATTAAAATCAAACCTGTGATTAGTGTACATGCCCAAGAGCTGAAGTTTATCGGAACTTCTCGCACAGAAAAACGAGCGATTCGGAAACTGCTGGATCATTCACTTGATTCTATCGAAGCTTTAGACTACCCAGTAAAATTGGCTGTAGGCTATGGAAATAACCCAGCAGAAGCGGAAAAGCTGCGTTCAGCGGTTCAAGAGAAATACCCGGATCATGAAATGGACTTCATTCGAATTGACAGTGTGATCGGTGTCCATACTGGACCAGAAGTGCTTGGGATTTGCGCAACAAAAGATTATACAAAAACCTAGAACTTATTTTCAGATCATTCGCTCAGTAGTGAATGATCTGTTATTTTTTTATGCAGCAAGGTGAAAAGTATAGGTGTTTTTCGAATAGAAGCGTATAATTAAGGCAAGGAAATAGAAAAATAATCTGGCTGTCAAAGGAGAGTGGCTGTCATGAAAATAACTGCTGCTTTAAAGAATGCCTATAAGGACATAGGCTATTCGATTCGTCGGTTTCCGCTAACGGTTCTGTTCTTAGTCGCCTTTACCTTTCTCAATGCCCGTCAGATCGAAGGAACGTATGACAACTATAATCGCTTGATATTTACTGTTCTCATTGGTGCAATGGTCAGTGCAGTAGCTCAGCTCCTGTATGAACGCTTCTATCTTGACAGAGAGAAGATGCGCTGGGCAGGTATGGGGGTCTCAGTCGTTCTCGCAATCATCTATTATGTTCTATTGGGTCTCCAGGAAGAAATAGAAATGTCCATCTATGTTCGCTCCGTCGTTGCTTTATTCGCACTCTTTATTGCCTTTATATGGGTGCCGACAATCAGAAATGAAAAAGTGGCTTTCCATCAAAGCTTTTTAGCGGCTTTTAAAGGAAGCATTACGACTTTTCTTTTCGGCAGTGTGTTGGGCATAGGGGTTGTATTAATCTTTCAAGCGATTTATTTCTTGCTTTTTGAAATGGACGAGGATCTTTTATGGCACTTGCTGAATATCATTGGCTCACTCTTTATGCCGCTCTACTTTTTAGCGACTGTTCCGCGTCTACAGGCAGAAGACCAAGAATCGCCTTTCACTGTTTCACTGATTCTCAATCGTCTGCTCTCATTTATTGTCATCCCGCTGCTCTTTGTTTATACACTCATTCTCATTCTGTATATCTTGCTGAATATTGGCGGAGACTTTTGGACGGATAATCTATTGGAACCTTTGCTTGTTTCTTACACATTGATTGGCCTTATTGTTCTTCTGTTAGCGAACAATATCGATAACCGCATCACCCGCTTTTTCCAGAATATCTTTCCTAAAGTCTTTCTGCCCATCGTTATTTTTCAGACCATTGCTTCTCTATTAAAAATTCGTGAAATGGGGATTACTCACGGGCGATATTATGTTATTTTATTCGGATTGTTCGCTATTGTGGCCGGTGTGCTGTTTAGTTTGAATCGGCCGAAATACTACGGCTGGCTGGCGGTAGTGCTGCTTGTACTAGCAGCAGTATCGATTGTGCCACCAATCGATGCCTTTACAGTCAGTAAAAGAAACCAAATCCATTTATTCGAAGAGAAAGTAGCGGAGGCTGGATTGTTAGAGAATGGCACCCTTGTTCCAAATCGAGACGTCTCTTTGGAAGATCGAATCGCCTTGACTAAACTGGCTACCTATCTCTCTGATATGGGGTATGCGGATGATGTGGCTTATCTGCCGGATGATTTCGAAGTGTATAATGACTTCAGCGAAACATTTGGTTTTGAGATGACGTATCCTGAGGGCGAATTTGGAGAAAACATGGGAAGATTTGCTTATTCGGTCAATGAATACAGTGTGGTCCGTGAAATCCAAGAAGATGATTTATTCACCCGCCAGTACGTGACTTTCAATAAAAATGCCGATTCCGAATCGCTTTCAGAAGTTTCCTTTACGGTGGACGGCAATCAAATGGTGGTGCGCGCAATTGTAGACGGCCGCTTAGTGCTTGAAGTAGTAGATAATGAAGGGAACACACTCATAACAGTTGAAGCAAGTGAGTTATTTGCAGAAATTTTTGAAGGAGCCGGAGACACCGCGCAAGTGATGATTCAAGAAGACTTCGAAAATGCGACCTTTATCGAAGAAAACGACCAAGTGCGGATGAAGATGTATGTCATCGGCTTGGAAGACACTCCCGATTACTACAGTGCCGATTTTTATTTATTCATTGATATCAAATAAACAGAAAACTCAGCATAGAGATAAAAATCTATGCTGAGTTTTTTGTTGTTTCTGCGAAAAAATCGGAGGTATCCATTCCACTTTTAAGCAGGATGGGAAACTGCTGTGACTGAAAAGGATGCAAAGAGATGATGAAGCCTGAAGAAAATCAGAAAAGACTGCTGCTTTTTTGATCTATTTTGCAAGAGAAAAGCAGTGAATTCTCCAAATAGCCTATGATTCACAAACCTTGTGAGTTTTACAAATTGAAGAGGAGATAGAATATTACTCAGTTTCCTAAAATTATTGAATTTCAAACAGTGTGTGTCTATAATGAGTAGAAATAGCGCTTGTACACTATAGAAAAGAGAAGAGGAAAAACCTTGTGACAAAAACACAAAAGTCTGTTTATATTGCTCTGTTAGCCGCTCAAGCAACGGTTATTTCTATGCTGGAACGTCTCATTCCCAATCTATTTGCTTTTGCGCCAGGGGCAAAATTGGGTCTTTCAAATATGATTACATTAGTCGCGATATTCACTTTATCCACTAAAGACAGCTTTAAAGTAGTCACTATGCGTTTATTCCTCTCAACCTTGCTCGGGGGTACATTGTCTACTTTTATGTATAGTTTGGCTGGTTCCTATTTGAGCTTCTTGGGTATGGTGGCGGTTCGCAGATTAGGTCCTGAACGAGTCAGCTTTATAGGAATCAGTGCCACTGGAGGTATCTTATTTAATGTAGGGCAGTTGTTGGTCGCAAGTTTAATCGCTCAGACCTTCAGCGTGATGCTTTACCTTCCTGTCCTTTCTTTTGCTGGAATTCTTGCGGGAGTATTAGTCGGAATTTCGGGAAATTTTATGATGGACAATATTGCTTCGATTCATAAGATGCAGAGCGAGGAAGCCAAGAGTAACCAGCTTTCACGAAGGTGGTATGAAGCGAGTTTGCATGCGAACGGAAAATAGCCACTTTCTAAAATTGGTATTTCTAAATTTACCCTTGCTCAGACTTGAACAAAAGTGTATAATATCTAGGCGTTATTTTGCCAGGAAATTTGTAAGGCAATGCATTGCAATCGAAAAATACATAAATTAAACTAGGGTTACTATGTTTAGGAACGGTTGGACAGTAAAAATAGTTTAATATAGAAGGAGAAGAATTATGAAGAATAAAGAGTTTTGGGCAGATTGGCTCTTTCCGGTGATATCCTTAGTAACATTCGCCACCTTATTAGGCACAATGTTATTTGATATGAATTCCATTACGGTAGGGTCACT
Organism: uncultured Carnobacteriaceae bacterium; assembly: GCA_964555455.1. GTDB lineage: Bacteria > Bacillota > Bacilli > Lactobacillales > Carnobacteriaceae_A > Atopostipes. The sequence continues at coordinate 1,682 of CAZKSU010000047.1, read as the reverse complement.
AATATCTTATTCATCCGGTTTATTGGCGTATACGATGATGCTCACTGTCACATTTATCGGATCACGGCCGCGTTTCCTTGAAAAGCATTTTGGGATGCCGCAGATGTTTGAAGTGCACGGGATTATGTCCGTCACACTTTCCATTTTAATCTTATTCCATGTGATTATCCAATGGAACGGATTACAAGGGATATCCGAAATGTCGGTTGTGTCGCAAACAGGTTGGGTGGCCGTCATTGCATTGCTAATTGTAATGTATTCAGGAATTTTCTCGCTCTCGGGAATGTTCGTAAATAAAAACAAATCACTGCGCCAGTTCAAAGAATCAAATAACCGCGAAGTCAATTTATGGTTACACCGTTTAGCAATTGTTTCTGTGATTTTTGTTTATCTTCATTTATTCAATTTGCCATTCTTGCGTGACAATATCGCGTTTATGGTACTGCTGACAGCTTATTCTGTTTATGTCTTAGGATACTGGGCGGTCTGGAAAATCAGAGTGGCTATGCTTCCTAAATATAAAGTGAAAAGCATTTATCGAGGAACACCGACTATTTGGGTATTGGAATTCGAACCAGTCAAAGGCAACATTCCAGAATATAATGCGGGCGAGTACTTCTGGATTCACTTCAAAGATGCAGATATTTCAAAAGAAGGACACCCGTTCTCTACATCAAGTGCAAGAACGAACCGTTACAACAATTCAATTGAATTTATGATTAAAGATGCTGGAAATTGGACAGAAGCCCTTAAGAATGTACAAGAAGGCGACACAGCAACGTTAGAAGGACCGTACGGAGACATGTTCTCACCGGAAATTCAAGAATTAGATGAATCAGTGCCGTTTGTTCTGCTTGGTGGAGGAATTGGTTTGACACCGCTGTTAAGTGTTTTACGCCATGAAACAGAACGCGGCTCCCAACGTGAAATCCACTTAGTATGGGGCTTGTCTTATGAAGAAGATTTATTCATGTTAGATGAATTAGAAGAAATGAAGAAAGTGAATCCCAATTTACATGTCCATATCATTTTCTCTAATGAAGAAGTCGAAGGCTATCCATTTGGCTTTATCACGAATGAGTTTTTAGCTGAAGTGGGTGCTGATCATTATATTGAAGGACACTTCATGGTCTGTGGTCCGGAATTAATGATTGATGCTGCGAAACGTATTTTAGATTATGGCAATGTTCCATTTGAACAAAGACATATCGATGACTTTGGATTCTAATCAGAAGATGCTTAGAGAAAGGATGTAAAGAATGGGAAAGAAAACGAGTTTTATTCTTAAACTTTTAGCTGCTTCACTTTTTACAATGTTAGCTGTATCCTTTTTGTTTACAGATAATATTGGTTTAACTTCATTTGGCGACGAAGGCGAATCAGTAGCCGTCGGCGATGTAGCAGATGGAACTTATACGGGCACGGCGGATGGGCATAATGCGCCGGTCGACGTGGAAGTTACTGTAGAAGGCGGAGCCATTACAAATGTGACGTTGTTAAGCCATGAAGAATCAGAAGGTATTGCAGATCCTGCCATTGAAGAAGTACCAGCGGCAATTGTCGACAGCAACTCAACAGAGGTAGAAGTGGTCTCAGGAGCTACTTACACGTCACAAGCCATTATAGATGCGGTAAATGCGGCTTTAGCTGGCGAACCAGGTGAACCATCCGCCGAAGCCCCA
>CAZKSU010000046.1:0-12385 GCA_964555455.1 uncultured Carnobacteriaceae bacterium | reverse complement strand
GCTATAGGTTTTGACAGCCGAATCAGCGGGCCTGAAATAAAAGAAGCTTTAATTGAAACATTTATCCAAGCAGGAGTTACCGTATTAGACGCCGGTCTTGCTACAACACCAGCGATGTTTATGGCGACCCAATATGAAGAAACAAATGCCGATGCGGGCATTATGATCACTGCCAGTCACCTCCCTTATTTTTATAATGGCTTGAAGTTTTTCACTAAAGAAGGCGGGGCTGAACATGAGGATATGGAAAAAATAGTGGCGCATTCTGATGATGTGATCGGTTCTTCTGAGAAAGGCACTGTTGAAGAGATTCCGCTGATCGCTTATTATGCAAAAGATATGGTGGAAAAAATTCAAAAAGCCACTCAATTAGACCAGCCGTTAAAAGACTTCCATATTGTATTAGATGCGGGCAACGGGGCAGGCGGCTTCTTTGCAAGCGATGTCTTAGAAGAGCTGGGGGCCGATACCACGGGCAGCCAATTCTTGGATCCGGACGGACATTTTCCCAACCATGTCCCTAATCCCGATAACCCGGAAGCTATGGCGAGCATTCAGAAAGCTGTGCGAGAACAGCAAGCCGATTTAGGCATCATTTTCGATACGGATGTGGATCGAGCAGCAGTTGTAGATAACAGCGGAGAAGCGATCAATCGAAATAATCTAATTGCTGTCTTGGCACAGATTGTGGTTGAAGAAGAACCGGGAGCAACCATTGTAACGAATTCGCCGACAACGACACATTTAAAAACCTTTATTAATGGATTAGGCGGAAAACAATACCGTTATATTTCAGGGTACCGAAATGTCATCAACAAAGCGATTGACTTAAATGAAGAAGGCATCTCTACTCCCTTGGCGATTGAAACAAGCGGCCATGCTGCTTTTCGGGAAAATTATTTCTTAGATGATGGCGCTTATGTAGTCGCTAAAATTTTGATGCTCCTGCCAGAGTTAGAGAAAGAAGGGAAACAATTAAGCGACTTGATTCGTGACCTGAAACAGCCAGCGGAAGCAGAGGAAGTCCGATTTAAGATTTTAGAGGACGATTTCCATGCATATGGCGAACAAGTCATCGAAGAGCTTGAAACGTTTGCTGGAGAAACTGAAGGATTTGATATAGAAAGAGACAACAGAGAAGGGATACGCATCAATGTAACAGAGCCCTACGGAAATGGCTGGTTCCTGCTTCGTATGAGTTTGCATGAACCTCTGCTGGTTCTTCAAGTAGAGAATGATGCAGCAGGCTCAAATGTTGAAGTGTTTAAGAAATTGAATGAATTCTTTACCACGTATGAACATTTAGATTTAAGTAACTTGCAGCCAATGATTCATTAAAAATGAGAAGATGCGAGCAAAAAAAGATGGATGAAAGTCCATCTTTTTTGTCTTTTGCACAAGGGCCGGCTGCGTTTTTAAGGCACTTTATTCAATCGTTCTTGGGAAAACCATAAGAAAATCGAGACGAAAATCCTTGATTTTCGTCTCGATCTGATTCTTGCTATTGAATACTATTTATTCTGGGATAACTTTCCCTGGATTGACTGGTTTTTCTTTCCTTTCCTGCATCTTCATCTCGTCACTGTAGCCCCATGCATACGTCGTCACAAAAGAGACGGCTAGAGTGAGAAGAGTGATCAAAACTGCAGAGTAAAAGTTTTGGTTGATGCCTTGGGCTGGATCGATAAAAGAAGGCAAGCCAATAATGGAACCGATAATACTCCACATATTTACATTCAGCAGACCAGTAAAGAAGCCGCCAACAGCACTGCCGATACTTGCACAGATAAAGGGTCTTCTAAAGCGCAAGTTGATGCCGTAAATGGCAGGTTCCGTAATGCCGCAAAAGGCTGAGAGCGTTCCAGCATAGCCCAATTCCTTAATGTTTGGTTTTTTAGATTTGACCGCAACAGCTAAAGCCGCACCGGCTTGGCCGACAATAGAGAAGCTGACGATTGCTGAAAGGTAACTGTAGCCGAGTAAAGCAAAATCATTGACATAAATAGGGATAATGCCCCAGTGCAGACCGAAAATCACAAGAATCTGGTACAGTCCGGCAATGATTCCGCCAAAGATAGCTGAATTCCAGTTGAGCAGGACTTGCAGACCATCCGCCAGTGCGTAAGAGACCCAGGTAATCACAGGACCTACAGCGAGCAGTGTGACTGTGGTCACGACTCCGATAACAATCATAGGAACAAAAATGGCTTGGACATAGGTAGGTATCCACTGTCTCAGCCATCCTTCTAATTTCTTGACTAGCCAAGCAGCGATAATCATTGGGAAAATGGTATAGGAATAAGAGACATACGGGAAATTCAACGCACCCATCGTCAAGATATTCAAGCCTTCTTCCGCAGCAGCTAAAATACTTGGATGCATAATCACTCCACCGATAACAGCGGTTAAAACAGGGTTTCCGCCGATCCGTCTGGCGGCGTTGTAGCCGACCAATATGGGCAGGAAATAGAAGACAGCATCTGCCATAGCGCTGACGATTAAATACGCATTGCCAGTTTCAGTAATAAAGCCGGTGCTCGTGCCTATAGCCAGTAAACTTTTAATAATACCAGAAGCAGCCAGAATATGAATAATGGGCATAACAGAACCTGTTACAACACCGATGACTTCATTAAACGCATAACGGATTTTCCCAAAAAAAGTCTCCTGGTCTTTCATGCTCATCTGGACCCGTTCTTCTTTATCGGCGGCGTCATTTGGAAGCAGAGCAGCCACCTCTTCATAAATCCTGTCAACTGCTTGTCCCACAATGACTTGATATTGGTTGTTGGCTTGGACAACCCCCATCACACCAGAGATCTCTTCAATTGCGGCTGTATCTGCCTGTGACTCGTCTTTTAAATAAAAACGTAAACGAGTGATACAGTGCATGACACGGTCGATATTTCCCTCACCTCCGACTGAATCAATGACTGATTTGGCCAACTCTCTATACTCTTGTTGCTTTTTACTCATTAGTCTCCCCCTCAATAACTCATTTGTGAGATTATTTTCTCATATGTAACCGCGTTCTTCTAATGAATAGCATTAAAAAAGGTTTTAACAAACAGGGCGTCTCTCTAAGGCATTACCTGTATAATGAAAAGAACAGAGTGAAAGGATGATGAGATGTCGATTGAATTAATTGAACGGTTATCCAATGCTTTCGGCCTAGCAGGTTTTGAGCAAGAGGTCGCTAAGGTTGCGGAAGCTTATGCAGAAGAGTTTACAGAGGTACAGAAAGACAAGATGAACAATGTGTATTTAAAGGGGTCAGGAGGAGAAAATAAGCCCATAAAAGTTCTGTTAGATGCCCATTTGGACGAAGTAGGCTTTATTGTACAAGCCATTCGGCCGAATGGTCTGCTGGATTTCTTGCCGGTCGGCGGCTGGGTGGTTCATAATGTCCCCGCCCACACGGTGATCATAAAGACGGAAGACGATAAAAAAATTAAAGGACTAACGGCAAGCACTCCGCCGCATTTTATGAGCGAAGCAGAAAAGGGGAAAGCTCTCGATTTCGATGCTTTAGTCATCGATGTGGGCACCAGCTCGAAAGAAGAGACGGAAGCTTTGGGCATTAAAATCGGTGACCCTGTTGTCCCGGATGTGGCATTTGAAGCATTAAACGAGGGGGAGCTCCTGCTTGGAAAAGCCTTTGATAACCGAATTGGCTCAGCGGCTTTGCTGGAGACACTGAAAGAATTTTCTAAAGAAGCAAAGAAACACGAAGTAGAAGTGGCTGGCGTCTTAACTGCTCAAGAAGAGGTTGGGCTGAGAGGAGCAAAATTAGTGGCCAATCATACAGATGCCGACTTAGCGATTGTTTTTGAAGGCTGTCCAGCGGATGATACATTTACTGCGGACTATAAAATCCAATCTGCTTTAAGAAAAGGCCCAATGCTGCGAGATTTTGATGTGTCCATGATCACGCATCCGGGCTTTCAAAAATTTGCTTTGGCTGTTGCTGAAAAACACCAGATTAAAGTTCAGCGTTCCGTGCGAAAAGGCGGAGGAACCAATGGGGCAGCGTATCATCTAGCGAATAAAGGCATTCCCACAATTGTCGTCGGTATTCCTGTGCGCTACGCCCATACCCATTACGGTTTTGTGGCTTACGAGGATTATCAAAATGCTGTCGAGCTGGTCTTGAATATTCTTCGTGAATTAGATGAAGAAGTCTATGAACAATTGTAAAAGAAGGAGACCGATTTCGTCTGTTCGGTTCATCTCTTGAGCCGCCGGTCGTGAAATAAGGTTTCGAGTCCGATAGGTGTTGGTGCCGGTTATGAGATTCAAAAACGAATGGGTTATTTTAGATATCGGACATGAAGTAAGAATACAAATTATTTTATAGGCTTCACCAGTTGCCAAAAAGAAAAACAGATTTGAAAAAGGCTAGCCACCGGTTGTGAAAGGTCGTTTTGTAACCGGCAACGACCTATGGTAAATAAAAAAACGCCGCCTAATGAATAGGGGGCGTTTTTTGCACCAGCTTTCGTTGAAAGTTAATTGAGACTCCAATCGATTTGCGGCCCTTTTGGCACAATTCGGTTGGGATTGATAGTGTCGTGACTGGTGTAATAATGTTCTTTAATGTGGTCAAAGTTGACGGTGTCTTTAATGCGAGGCCAATGGTACAGCTCTCGAGTATAACGCCACAGATTTTTGTAGTCAGTCAATTGACGGATATTACATTTGAAATGGCCAAAGTAAACAGAATCAAAACGGACAAGGGTTGTAAATAAGCGCCAGTCGGCTTCAGTGATTTGATTGCCCACAAGGTATTCGTTGTCTTCAAGATGCGCTTCTAATTTATCCAGTGCATTGAATAGATTCGTAACTTCTTCTTCATAAACCTCTTGCTCTGTAGCAAAACCTGCTTTATAGACGCCGTTGTTGATGTTCTCATAGACAAAAGCATTCATTTCGTCAATTTCATCCAGGAGTTCCGCAGGCGCAAAGTCATAATCCGTACTTGTTAAGCCTTCGAAAGCAGAGTTGAACATCCGCATAATTTCAGAGGACTCGTTATTTACAATCGTGTCTGTTTTCTTGTCGTAAAGCACAGGCACAGTGACTCGTCCGCTGTATTCAGGGTCAACATGTGTATAAATTTGATGCATATAATCCGCATTGATGACTGGATCAGGCACTACACCGGGACCATCTTCAAATGTCCAGCCATTTTCACCCATGTAAGGATGGACGACAGATAAGGAAATAATATCGCCTAAACCTTTCAGACGGCCCATAATCAAAGTCCGGCTGGCCCATGGACAAGCATAAGAAATATAGAGGTGATAGCGATTTGGCTCTGCTTTATAGCCACCTTTGCCGGTTGGTCCAGGGCTGCCATCCTTTGTAATCCAGTTGCGAAATTGAGAATCGGAGCGGATAAATCGTCCGCCTGATTTCTTTGTATCATACCATTTGTCATGCCACTGACCATCTACTAATAAACCCATGAAATCTCCCTTTCTTTTTCATATCCTTTTTCTTTCTTTTAAATGTTTGGTTGCTTCTCTTAAACTCAGTGGGCTGAAGTCTTCTTCATATCTAGCCACAAAATGTCGCACCCAGTTTTCATCCGTTTTCGCATACTCACGCAGCGCCCAGCCGATTGCTTTTTGAATAAAAAATTCACCGTCACGGATATTGTTCACAATGACTTCCTGCAGCAAAGCCGTATTGGTTTGCTCTTTTAGTCCCAATTGATGGAGCAGGGCCGTTCGCCGGATCCAGATATTTTCTTCTACACTCCAATTGACCATTTCATCGGCTAATGCCGGTTCTTTTATAACTACTGCCCCGATATTTTTAGCCAAAAAGTCGACCGTGTCCCACCAAGATTTCCACTCGACTAATTTCCGAAGAGAGGGGACATCAGAGAGGACAAGGTCCGTTTGGATCCGCTTTAAATAATCAAGGCCGAGAAGCTGAAATTCACGTTCAGGCTGTTCCCAGAGTGTAAAAAGCAAAGACCAGTCAACGACGGATTGTTCTGCCTCTTTTTTCTTTTTTCGAGCCGCTTTAACGTGCGCATTCAAAAAGGGGCGAGTGAATTTGCGCCGTTCGCTGGCCTGTAAACCCAGGAATTGAAAGTTGTTGCGCATATACTTTTCCATCCCTTCAATTTTTTCCGGATTCTTTTGTGTCCGCAGCCATTGAATGAATTCTTCTGTTTGCATCATCTTCACCCCTTTCATTATAGCAGATGCAGCGGAAACCGCCTACTTAGACCCAATGAAAAACACTCCCGTTGCCGTATACGGCGGGCGAGAGTGTCCAGTACAAAATTATTGTGGAACGATGACATGTTTTAAGCCGGCAGGGTCGGTGACTGTAAGCACACCGTTGGCTTCTGAATACTCGTAATTGCGTTCATTCAGCTGGTTTTTGATGTAGTCAAGATCTTCTTGTGATCCTGCCCAGCGGGTAAACGCCATCCCTGGTGCACCTTCTTTTGGATGCGCAAGGTCTCCTTGTTTCCAAATATTTGCACCTAAATGGTGGTGGTAATTGCCGGTAGCTAAGAAGAGAGCAGCTGGGCCATACTCGTATTTCAAGCCTAAGCCGAGCACATTCGTGTAGAAGTCTTTAGAGCTTTCTAAGTTGTCCACGTGTAAGTGAACATGCCCCATCGTTGTTCCATTAGGCATACCTTCAAATGAAGTTCGGGCAGCTTCCAAAGCGGCTTCCGCATCCATCGGTATGGTAATTCCGGCAATCGAGCCGTCTTCTCGGATATCCCACTCCGACACATCTTTGTCCCAGTAAATCTCGATGCCATTTCCTTCAGGATCGTCTAAATAGATCGCATTGGAATAACCATGGTCGCTTGCGCCAGTTAAAGGGTATTGACTAACGACTAAATGACGGAGAACAGTTCCAAGGTCTTCATAAGTCGGCAATAATAAAGCCAGGTGATACAGGCCGGTGGTTTCTTCGTCCGCTGCTGCATCTGTTTGCTCTATTTCAAGTAATACTTTTTCATCGGGTGTTCCTAACCAATAGTACATATCGGCTTCTTCTTTAATTAAAGTCAGACCAATAAATTTTTGGTAGAATTCAGCTAATTGTGCACTGTTGCGTGCATTCAATTTAACCGCCTCTGTTGCAATCATTGTTTTGCTTTGAGTAATATTTGTCATGTAAAGTCTCCTTTTATCTTAAGTTCGAAATAAATATATCACGAATTCAAGATACAAGCAATAGGAATCTTTTTTTAAAGGTTATTTTAATTTTTGAACACCTAAATTTGTTGTGATGCCAATAAAAATGTCACCGCTTTGAATAAGATAATCGGGACCGAATTCAATGGTGAAGTCCTCTGAGCCGGCATGTTGAATCGCAATGATGTTTAGTTCATACTGCTGACGGAAATGGACCTCTTCAATTTTTTGATTGACCCAAGAATTTTTCGTTGGAAATTCGATAATATTGTAATGGCTGTCTACTTTCATCAATTCATGCACCGTCGGATTAGTCAGCATCATCGCCACTTCTTTACCCATTGCTTCTTCGGGCAGAATCACACGTGTAGCTCCAACTTTCAGCAGCACTTCTTGATAGGTGGTATTTTTCGATTTAACGGTTATTTTAGGAACACCGAGTTTCTTCAAATTTAAAATAGCTAAAATCGATTCTTCTAATCTTTCAGCAGATGCGATAACGACTTCATCACAATCTCCGAAACCCGCATCGGCTAATTGATCCAGCCGTGTAAAATCTCCTTGAACGCCCAAAGCTACTTCATCAATCACTTCTTCTAAATGATCCATATTTTTATCCATCGCCAGCACATCCACATTGTTTTTTGAAAGGGTGCGTGCGACAGAGGTTCCGAACAGACCTAATCCCAGAACTCCAATAGTTGGTGATGTTTTCATAATTAAACCTTCTTTTCTTTTAATCATTGGCTTTATCCAACAAGAATATTCATATCGACATAGTGTATGCGTGATTCATGGTGTTTTCTGGCAAACGACCACAAGAAAGTAATGACACCGACACGCCCGATTAACATCAGCAGGATTAAAGTCATTTTACCAATGACGGTTAAGTTCGGTGTCAAGCCCAGTGTCAAACCAACTGTGCCTAAGCAAGAGAAAACTTCAATCATAATATATTCGATGCCAAAACCTTCAGGAATCGTTTCTGTGTTTAACAAGATAAAAGTAGATATTCCGGAAATGAACACAGCCGATCCAAAAATAAAGAAGGCGCGGCGAATAGAGTCCGTTGAAATGCCTCGATTTAAAATACGCGGCTGTTCATTACGAATCGAACGATAAATAACGGCCAGCATTACCACAAGGGTGGTGACTTTAATCCCTCCACCTGTAGAAGCAGAGGAAGCGCCAATAAACATAAATAGAATGGTCAGGAAAATACTGCCTAAACTCAGCATAGAGTAATCAATATTAGCGTAGCCAGCAGTACGAGGTGTCACAGATAAGAATAGGTAATTTGCAAGACGGTCGCCAAAAGAGAGATGTTCGAAAGTTCCATTGCCGTTCTCCATGGCCCAGAAAAGAACCGTGCCTAAAACCCAAAGTAAGATAGTGGCAGCTAAAACAATTTTAGAATAGTTTCTGAGTTTTCGCGTTTTATGGAAGGAAAGCAAGTCCTCCCAGACGATAAATCCTAATCCTCCAGACATAATAAGACCAGCGATGACTAACAGCATAAATGAATTGTCCTGATAGCTGATTAAACTGTCACCAATAATGTCGAAACCAGCATTACAAAAAGCGGAGATGCTATGAAACACCGAATAGTAAATTCCTTCGCCAAGACCATAGTCAGGAATGAATACAAAGGAGAGCAAAACAGCTCCAATCAGCTGGAGACTTAAAGCAATTTTCAGAATAGAGCCGACTCGGACCTGGATTTTATCACTGCCGCTTAAAGAGAGGGATTCCAGCACAACTTGTCTTTGTTTTAAATTCGGCCGTCCAACAATATAATTATAGAAAATAACCAAGATGGTCATAAAACCCAGACCGCCGATTTCAATGAGAGAAATGATAATCGTTTTCCCAATATAGTTCCAATGAGCAGCTGTATTCAGCGTCACTTGTCCTGTCACCGCTGTTGCCGAGGTTGCAGTAAACAGCGCATCAATAAAGGGCGTCCAACCGCCATCAGCCGAGGAAAAAGGGAGACTGAGTAAAAGGCCGCCCGTTAAAATCAGCAACGCATAAGCGACAATAATAATTTGCGGAATGGACAGTTTATTTAATACTTTCGACATATAAACACCTTATTTTCTCTATATTCTATGTTTGTCTTAAATATACTTAAAAAAGACAACAATATCCTTTGAAATGCTTAGAAACTCAGAGAATAATATACCTCACACGCTTAAAAGTCAACAAAAAAACAAGCCTAGAATAAAAAATAGGCTTGTTGTTTGAGTTGTTAGATTTATTTAGGCATCGAGCAGTTTTTGACGTCCTTGATCGGTAGTCACACCGATAAATACATCTCCTTCGGTGACTATGTAAGATGGTTTAAATTCGATGGTAAAATCAATAGAATTCGTCGGCTGAATCGCGATGATGTTTGTGTCGTATCGATTGCGAAAATCAATGTCTACAATACTCTTCCCGATCCAGCGGTTATTTGCCGGGAACTCGATAATATTGTATTGATTATCTAAAGACATCAGCTCGTGAACCGTTGGATTGGCCAGCATATTTGCTACTTGAACCCCCATCTCGACTTCAGGGAGAATCACACGCGTTGCCCCCACTTTCAGCAAAACTTCTCGGTAATCTTTATTTTTTGTTTTAACCGTAATATTTTCTACTCCCAGTTTTTGGAGATTTAATATTGCTAAGATCGAGTTCTCCAAACGTTCGGCAGAAGCGATAACGACTTCTGCGCAATCCCCAAAGCCTCCGTCGGCCAGCTGGTCGATTTTGGTAAAGTCCCCTTGGATGGCGACGCCGACTTCATCGACCACTTCCTCGACATGATCCATATTCATATCCATTGCGATGACATCTACTGAGTTTTGAGCCAATGTCCGGGCAACGGAAGTGCCAAAAAGCCCAAGTCCTAATATTCCAATCGTATTGTTTTTCACGAAAATTCCTCCTGAAAGATAATAAGTTAACCAACAAGTAAATTAATTTCTGGGTAATTGATTCGGCTCTCTCTTTTATCGCCAATAAGCGACCATAAGAAAGTTAAAATACCGACACGTCCTATCACCATCAGCATCATAATGATGACTTGACCAGCGGTTGTCATATGCGGTGTGAAGCCCATAGAGAGTCCCACCGAACCGAGTGCAGAGATCACTTCAGAGATAAGGTATTCAATGCCTAACCCTTCTTGCAGCGTTTCTGTCAAGGAGAGCGCGTACGTGCCTGCAGCTGCGATAAACAGAGCCACTGTAAAGATAAAAAAGGCCCGTTGGACCGTTTTGGTGGTCAAAGCACGATTAAATACAATCGGTTTTTTTCCTTGGAAAAAACGGACAATGGTAATAAGGAGCACAGCAAAGGTGGAGACTTTGATTCCACCGCCGGTAGAACCAGAAGAAGCGCCGATAAAAATTAAAAATTGCGACAAAATCAAACTGCTTTGGCTCAAGTGCGTTATATCAATATTTGTGAAGCCGGAAGACCGCATCGTCACAGAGAGCATCAAATAATTAATGAATTGCTCGCCATAGGACAGATGAGAGAATGTCTCCGTATTCCTTTCACTTAGCCAAAAAAACAGGGTGCCGAAAATCCAAAGAAGGGTAGTCGTCGTTAACACAATCTTCGTGTAGATGCTTAGCTTTTTTGTTCTGCGGTAGTCAAGCAAGTCATCCCATACAATAAACCCTAGACCTCCAGTTATAATCAGCAGCATCATTACGACTAAAATATAGCTGTTTGATTGAAAGTCAATTAAGCTGTTGGTGAATAAATCCAACCCGCCATTCGTAAAAGCAGAGACACTGTGGAAAATGGAAATATAAAGGCCTTCGAGAAAGCCATGTTCCGGAACGAACGCTACAGCAAGTAGACCAGCTCCGATTAATTGAGCAAGCAAAGCAAAGCGTAAGATAGACCAAACGCGATCGGTTACATTTTCGCTGCTGGTCAATTCAAAGGATTCTGACATCACCATTCGGGATTTCAAATTCGGCGCACCTACAAGATTTTGATAAAAAAGAATCCAAATCGACATAAACCCTAAGCCGCCAATTTCAATGAGAAAGAGAAGAACGGTTTTTCCAAAATAGCTCCAATACGTGGCGGTTTCAAAGATCGTCACACCTGTAACTGTGACAGCCGACGTAGAAGAGAAAAAAGCATCAAAGAAGGGCGTCCAGATGCGTTGCGCAGACGAAATAGGCAGAGCCAGCAAAATCGCCCCAAGTAGAATCAGTGAGGCATAGGCACCTACAATAATTTGAGGTACAGACAATTTTCTAATCCATGCAGTTATCATAAACAATCATTCATTTCTTTTAAAATCTAGATGTCTTCCATACTATCTTAAATATACAGCAAAGCCGCTTTTTAATCATTCGAAAGCTTATATATTCCCTGAAAAAAGCAGAAACATCTATGCGGATGACATAGATGTTTCAATAGGTGCTTATTTTTCGAAAATATATTGGTTGTCGCGCACAGCGAGTGCTTCTTTCACTAACTTCACTACTTCCTTGGCATCTTCTGGGTTGTGGACAACATCATATTTATCAATATCAATCTTCAAGACCTGCGAAGCATCGTAATGGTAGTCCACCCAATCATCGTAGCCTTCCCACAACGTTTTATAATAAGACATCAGCGAATCGTCTTGTTCAAACTCCCGGCCGCGCGTGCCAATGCGGCGGATGATTTCTTCAAAAGAACCATGCAGATAAACCATTAAGTCTGGCGCTTTTTTAGGCAGTTCGTCGAGTTCTTCCATCATATTATCCAACAGTTCTTCATAAATTTTAAACTCTAATTCTGAAATGCGTCCAATATCATAGTTGACCTTACAAAAGTACCAATCTTCATAAATCGAACGGTCGAGTACATTATTTTTATCCACTAAAGCTTCTTTGATTGAACGGAAACGGCTGCTTAAAAATGTCAATTGCAATAAAAACGGGTAACGCTTTTCTTGTTCTTCTTCCTCATCTGCCATATAGAATAATTCCAACAGGGGGTTGTTATCTACCTCTTCAAAAAAAACATCGCTGCCTAATTCTTCGCCCAATAGTTTGGCGACAGATGTCTTGCCAGCACCAATCATACCTCCAATTACAATCACGCTCATACACTCCTATCCTCTCAGTAACTAATATCTACCTCGTAATTTTTAATAGCCTGTCTATCATATAAAAATTGCCGGCAGAATTCAAGACCAAAACACAAGATGT
>CAZKSU010000045.1:8461-12487 GCA_964555455.1 uncultured Carnobacteriaceae bacterium | reverse complement strand
TAAGTAGTCTGAAATACTTTCCATTAATTATCCTCCTTTTGCTGTCGCAGTTTGCGCAGACGCGCAATTCGGTCCTGAATGGATTCCGCTTGCGGATCCGAATGGACTTGATCGTCTGAAGCTGTATTTTTGTTTTTCTCTTTGGCCCAATCCGGCAGTTTTTCTTTCTGCACCGGACGGCGGCTGTAATTGCCGTAATTGCGGCGGCCCGCTCTTTGCGTCTTGGGCTTGCTCGCTTCTGAGTACATGATTTTAATTTTTGAAACGGCGTCTTCGGCTGTCCGTACGCCATTTTGCGCCCAGTCATTGGCAATCTTCATCGTGTAGTTTTTGTCCAGCGTCGGGCTGTTGTTGATCACTAAAATATAGTGCATCAAGATATTGATGACTTCGCGGTCCAATGGCGACTGTTCGACCAAGTCTTTGATAACATAGCGCTCTGTCTGGGCGACAAAGCCGCCTTTTTGGTCTTTGATCGATTCCAAATAGTTCACGGGCACGGCGCGTTTGGCGTGCTGAATAATGGCTATTTCATCGGCATTAAAGCCTTTGTCCTCTAAGCTGGTCATTTCTTGCTGTTCTTCCGCGTTTTTTGGTTTCATCTGCTGCTTGCGCGCTTTTTGTTGGTTGGCGTAACGGATCTCGACATTGCGGCGCATTTTCTTTGGATCGACTTTGCCGGTGCCGACATCCGCACTTTCCAGCAGCAGCTGCTGCATGGTCATCTCGTCCATGCCGTACACCACGTGATAGGTGTACATCATTTCCTTGATTTCCTTGGTCAAGCTGCTGACGGAAACAAAGTGCTTGTCCAGCCCTTGCTTGAAGAAGTCGTAATCAAAGGAATCCACTTGGTCAATCGATTGGACCACACGCGGCCGCTTTGGGGTATCGATCGGCATAAAGTCGGTCTGGGTCAGCTGGCTCGCATGTTGAAAGTCGAAATGGTACACATCAATAAAGGAGCGCGTCGTTTCTTCAAAGCCTTCTTTGCTGGAAGGTTCCGACAAGAGGCTGCGCATCTCTTCTTCAAACAGGCGCTGGCCGATTTTTTCCACAAGCAACGTCCGCAAAAGACTGTCTTTAAAAAACTCTTCGGCGGCCATGGGAGCGACAATTTCATAAATGTACCGGCCTTTTTCTTCTTTGGCGCGGTAAATCCCCAACAGGCCGATGCCTTCCAGTTTGATGCGGGCCTGGAAAAAGTCAGGGATGCCGATATCCAGTTTGCGGAGCAGCTCTGACACGGTGGTGTGTTTTTGTTTGTTTTGAAAATCAAGCGACGCAAACAGGCTCATATAAAAATTGTACGCTTGCGCCCCGATTAACGGCTGGTACAGTTTGGTCAAGACATGTACATCTTTTAAAGTCAGCGCATCTAGCGATTCGACTTGGATTTCATCTTTGGGGTCTATATCTTTCCAGGGGTAAGCATTCACTGCGTACATGTCTCCTTTCTATCTGTTCTTGCTGTTCTAGCTAATTTGGCTCATCCGGGTCTTCATTTTGACCCTCGGCTGGGTCTTGCTCTTCAGGGTCTTGTTCTTCTTTTTTGTGGCCGAGATTTCGCATCTCTTCCATGAACACGTCGATGTCTTGGAATTGGCGGTAGACGCTGGCGAAACGGATATACGCGACATCGTCGACTTTAGCCAGCTCCTCCATGACGTATTCGCCGATTTCTTCGGATTCAATTTCCCGCATCCCGGTGTCGCGAATTTGCGCTTCTACGCGGTTGACGAGGTCCTCTTGTTCCTGTGCGGAAAAGGGACGCTTTTCGAACGCCCGGTGAATGCCGCGTAAAATTTTGGAGCGGTCGAATTCTTCCCGGTCGCCGTTTTTCTTCACAACGAGAAGCGGCGTGGCCTCTACCCGCTCATAAGTCGTAAAGCGGTAGCCGCACTGTTCACATTCGCGGCGGCGCCGGATTGAACGCGCATCATCGGCCGGCCGACTGTCTATCACCCGGCTGCCATTGTATGCACATCGTGGGCATCTCATGTTTATCAGTCCTTTTTATCTATTCTTGCTCCAATTATAGCACAAGGAACAGGTGTTTTTGAATAGAATTTCCAATTCCGGCGGGTTCTGGAGGCCTAAAGAAAAGATTTGACGAAATGGACGGCTGCCGGCCCCCATTTCGTCTCTGAAGTGTTTTATTTTGTTTAGTCGTCAAAGGCGGTCTCTAACCAGCGTTTGACTTGTTTGATCGATTGTTCGACGGTGCCGCTGTTTTTGATAATAATGTCGGCTTTTTTCGTTTTGTCTTCCAGCGGCATCTGTGAGTAGATGCGGTTGAGCGCTTCTCTTTCCGACAATTCCGGATTGCGTTTCAGCAGCCGTTCTTTTTGCGTTTCTTTATCGACATAGACCACCATGACTTCATCCACTTTGTCGTCAAAGCCTGCTTCATATAAAAGCGGGATATCAAGCACAATCAACTTATGCCCCTCTTTTTCCAGCTGTTCTTTTTGCTCAAGCAAGCGGCGGCCGATTTCACCGTGGACAATCTCATTTAAAGCCACCCGCCTGGAAGGCGATTCAAAGACGATTTCCCCGAGTTTTTTGCGGTCGATTTCGCCGTCTGCTTGCATGACTTCCTCGCCAAAGACACGGCGGATTTCTTCCACGGCCGGTTCGCCGGCCTGCATCACTTCCCGGGCAATCTCATCGGCATCGAGTACGGGAATCTTCTGTTCTCTGAAAAAATCCGAGACGGTGGATTTGCCGGAAGCAATCCCACCTGTCAACCCTAATACTTTTGTCATGTTCCTCACTCTTTCAGCGCCTGGCAAACTGGACAGTAATGCGTCCCCCGCCCCGCTACTTTAGTCTTTTGGATTTCCGTTTCACAGGTTAAACAAGGCGCGCCGTCGCGGCCGTAGACTTGCAGTTGATTTTGGTACATCCCCACATCGCCAAAGGCATTGGCATAGGTGCGGATGGTCGTGCCTCCGCTTGCGACCGCTTCGCTGATGACTGCAATAATCGCTTCATGCAGGCGAATTTCTTCGTCCTCGGTCAAGCGGTTCGCCGGGGTGAGCGGATGCAGATTCGCACGGTGCAGGATTTCATCGGCATAAATATTGCCGATTCCCACCACCAGTTCCTGATCCAGCAAGACGCCTTTGATCGCTTTGGTGCGGCGCGTCAAAAACTCCTGCATCTCTTCGAGATCAAAGGCTTCAGCGGTCGGCTCCGGCCCTAATTTAATCAGTGACTTGTGCTCAAACTCTTCGCCTCTCGGCACCAAGTACATGCGCCCGAATTTGCGGACATCGTTGTACAGGAGTTTCTTGCCGCTTTTGAGATAGAAAATCACATGCGTGTGCTTGCCCCGGATCGGCAGCTGGCCGTTTGCTTTGGGTTCCACCAGCTGGTATTTTCCTTCCATCCGCAGATGCGAAATCATCACATCGTCGGTGAAATAAAACAGGAGAAACTTCCCGCGGCGGTCCACTTTTTCAATGGTCTGCCCCATCAATCGTTTTGAAAATTGGTTAAAGAGCGGCGAGCCGATAATGCGCGGCCAGCGGACCTCGACTTTATCGACCGTTTCACCGACAACCAATTCATTGAGTCCTCTTCTAACACTTTCTACTTCTGGTAATTCTGGCAATCTGTGTTCGCTCCATTCTGCATCTCCAACATTCTATTACAAATCATACCATGTGTCGCCTGAACTGCTTTCCACGCTGAGCGGGATCGCCAGCTCAATCGCTTCTTGCATGGTTTCCTCCACTAATTTCTTCAAAGCCGGCAATTCCGACTCCGGCGCTTCAAACACCAGCTCATCGTGCACTTGCAAGAGCATGCGCGCTTCCAATTGCTCTTTTTCCAGACGCTCCGCCACTTGCACCATCGCCACTTTAATAATATCCGCGGCGCTTCCCTGAATCGGCGTGTTCATGGCCGTTCGTTCAGCAAAGGAGCGCAAATTGAAGTTGCGGGAGTTGATGTCCGGCAGGTAACGGCGGCGGTGGAAAATCGTCTCCACAAAGCCCGTTTCTTTCGCTTCGCGAATGA
>CAZKSU010000045.1:0-8361 GCA_964555455.1 uncultured Carnobacteriaceae bacterium | reverse complement strand
CGGCGGCGGTGGAAAATCGTCTCCACAAAGCCCGTTTCTTTCGCTTCGCGAATGATGGCGTCGATATAATTTTTAACGCCCGGGAAACGTTCAAAGTAGGTATCAATATAGTCTTTCGCCTCTTTGCGGCTGATGCCTAAACTTTCGGACAAGCCGTAATCCGAGATGCCGTAGACAATCCCAAAGTTGACCGCTTTGGCGTCGCGGCGCATATTCTTCGTCACTTCTTCGGGGCTGTCCAGACCAAAGACCCGGACCGCCGTTGTAGTGTGGACATCCTCATTTCTCTGGAAGGTCTCAATCAAGTGCTTGTCTTGGGAAATGTGCGCCAAGATGCGCAGCTCAATCTGCGAATAGTCCGCCGCAAACAGTTTCCAGCCGTCCGCTCTGGGGACAAAGGCTTTGCGCACTTTGCGCCCTTCTTCGGAGCGCACTGAAATATTTTGCAGGTTCGGATTCACTGAGCTTAAACGTCCCGTACGGGCGACGGTCTGCTGGTAACGCGTATGAACTAAACTGGTGTCCCCTTCGATGACTTTAAGCAGCCCTTCCACATAAGTCGACTGGATTTTGGCAATCTCGCGGTAGTCGAGGATATGTTCGACAATCGGCGCATAGCCGCGCATTTTTTCCAGGACATCGACGGCCGTTGAATAGCCCGTTTTGGTTTTGCGGATCGGTTCATAGCCCATTTTTTCAAACAGGATTTCACTCAATTGTTTCGGCGAATTGACGTTAAACTCTTCGCCGGCCAGTTCATAAATTTTCTCTTCAAAGCCGGTCAGCACTTCCGCAAATTCCGTGCGTAAGTTTTCCAGCTCTTCGCCGTCGACTTTGATGCCGTCAATTTCCATATCGCCTAAAATAAAAGTGAGCGGGAGTTCGATATCGTACAGTAACTCATCTTGTTCGTTTGCATGCAGTTCTTCTTTTAGCTGATCGGTCAAGGAATACAAGGCATCCACTTTGGTCGCCACATGATTGTGCATGCGGTCCGCTTCTTCCGGCACGGCAGTTTTCTTGCCTTTGCCATAGACGGCTTCATCCGGCAACAGCCCGGTATACCCGTGTTTTTCCGTAATATCCATCACTTCGCCGCTGCTGTCTTCAGACGTTAACAGATAAGACGCCAGCATCACGTCGAAATCGACGCCTTGCAGTTCCAAGCCGCGCTGCTGCAAAGCGACATAGTTCGCTTTCGCGTCATACGTTATTTTCTGCTGGTCTTCATTTTGAATAAAGGCCTTAAAGTCGTCGGAGGCCAGCGCTGTCTCAATCGTGGTGACATAGACTTTCTCGTCCGTGCCCCACGCGACCGCTTCAATCGGCGCGCTGTGGTAGTTTTCATCCAGCATTTCCAGATACAGCGCCGAATAATCGGCAAACAGGTCGGCCGTGATGCTGTCGACAAATTCATATTCCACTTCATGGGCATCCTCTTCCAGGCTGCCCATGTATTCTTCCGTGTCCAGCTTTTCCAGATGCGATTTGAAATCCATCTCTTTATAGAAGGTGATGAGTTTTTCCATGTCGCGCCCGCTGTAGTCCGTGTCTTTAATGCCCACTTCTATCGGCGCATCGGTGTCGATTTGCGCCAGCTGACGCGAGAGAAAAGCAATTTCTTTTTCCTTGATCAGGTTCTCTTTGCGCTTCGATTTGTTCATCTGGTCGATATTTTCGTACAGCTTTTCCATCGAGCCGTATTCTTCCAGCAGCTTGATGGCGGTCTTGTGGCCGACGCCGGTCACGCCCGGGATGTTGTCGGACGGATCGCCCGAAAGACCGAGGTAGTCGACGATCTGTTCCGCCGGCACGCCCATCAAGTCTTTGACCGTTTCCGGCGTGTAAGACTCGAGGTTGCTGACGCCTTTGACCGTAATGTCGACGCGGATGTCGTCCGTTGCTAATTGGGTCAGGTCCTTGTCGCCTGTGATAATGACGACTTCGAAGCCTTCTGCGGCCGCTTGCTTGGCCAGGGTGCCGATAATGTCGTCCGCCTCGTAATTCGGCAACTCGTAATGTTTGATGCCAAAGCCGTCCAGCAACTCTTTGAGGTAAGGCATCTGTTCGGAAAGCTCGCCTGGCATCGAGTCGCGCCCGCCCTTGTAATCGTCAAAAAATTCGTGTCGGAATGTGGTGGATCCGGCATCGAAAGCGACAAGTGCATGGGTCGGATTTTCTTTCTGCATCACACTGTCTAGCATATTGTGGAAACCGTACAGGGCATTGGTATGCAGCCCATTTGAATTTTTCATACGTTCGAGTTGGCTGTGCAAGGCGTAAAATGCGCGAAACACCAAGCTGTGCCCGTCTAATAAGATTAATTTCTTTTTACTCACAATAAAACTCCTTCTACACTGCGTGTATTTGTCTTCCTTAGTTTACCAAAAATCAAGTGATTTCTAAAGGGAGTAACGTTTAGAAGAAACCAGGGCAAAATATTTTCCCCCTCATTCATCGATCCCTTTTCTAAAAGCCCTCTTCATGGGTAGAAACAGCTAATAAATGGTCTTTTTTCATCCGCAAGCGGATAAGATTGTGCTATGATTAAAGGGGTAATAAAAGTCCTCTAGGGAGAGAAAATGATGAAATTATTTAGACGAAAAACAGACCCGGTATTTTTAAAAGAAGACAGTCAAGCCATACAGCAGCTAGAAAACTTACAGACATTGAGAAGGTCCTTAACGGCTGAAGGACAAAAATTGCTGGATAAGAACGCCAATTTTTTAGAATACGGGATTATAGGCGAGCAAAACATTGCCTTTGAATTGCAGCACAGTCATATGTTTATGGTGGTGCTGAAAGATATGTACTTAGAGTTTGAAGGGCTGTCGGCTCAAATCGACTACCTTGTGTTTACGCGTAAACATTGTTACGTGATTGAGTGCAAGAACCTGTACGGCCATATTGAGATTAATGCGGACGGCGAGTTCGTGCGGCTGCTTTCCTTTAAGGGGCAGAAGACGAGAGAAGGCATGTATTCTCCGGTCACTCAAAACCAGCGGCATGTGGATTTGATTCGAAAAATAGTTGTAGAAAAGCAAAAGAATCCGATTAAGCGGTTTTCAGCAGCAAAAGCTTTCGACGAGCAGTATAAACCCATCGTTGTCCTCGCCAATCCGAAAACCATCCTACATACGGAAGATGCGAAAGCAGAGGTTCGCGACCAAGTGATTCGGGCCGACCAGTTGATTACTTACATCAAAGACACCGAAAAACAGTCCAAGAATTTTCCGCGAACCGACAAACAGGTCCTGGCCAAAGCGCAAGCTTTTCTTGACCTGCATCAAGAGGTGGAAAAAGACTATACGGCACAATATGAGCCTTATAAAACAGCTGCTGAACCAGAAAAACCTGCGGAAAAGTCTATAGAAGACACGGAAGTATTTAAAGCTTTAAGGGCTTACCGTTTGCAGATGAGCCGCAAAGAAAAGATCAAAGCTTACTATATTTATAACAACAGGCAGCTCAAAGAGTTGATTGCCAAAAAGCCGCAGACAAAACAAGACTTGTCTCAGGTAGAAGGCTTTGGTGAAATGAAAATTGAAAAGTACGGCAGAGACCTCTTAAAGATTCTGTCTGAATACTCTGCTTCTTAAGAACATCGTTTACGGTGTTCTTTTTATTTTCTTTATCGTTCGTTTATAACGAACGATTTACAGCTAAAAACCGAATATTTTGAATCTACCCCTCTTTTCTGGGTGATTCAGGTCCATAATTATAAAAATATTGTCTTTTAGGGTTGCATATTCCGAACATTCTACCTATAATGTTCTTAATTCAAAAGGAGGATTTATAAATATGGCTGCATCAGAGACGACAATAGCAACAAAAAAGCAAGCTGCGTATCCGTGGTTTGTTAAAGAAGATATTGATGGATTTTTTGCTCTTTTTCAAAATAATTTAGCAAATTTCGTGGTGATTGCGATTAGTTTAATCGGCATGGGCTATCCAGGAAGTATTGTGTACGGAAAAATCATTCCGGGAGCTGCGATCAGTGTGCTTTTCGGAAATTTCTATTACGCCCATATGGCAAAGAAATTGGCGGTTAAAGAAAATCGCTCAGACGTGACGGCCCTTTCTTACGGGATTAGTACACCGGTCATGTTTATCTATTTATTCGGGATTATGGCACCGGCTCTTGCGCTGACAAACGATCCGGATGCGGCTTGGAAAATTGGAATGGCCGCTACTTTCCTTGGAGGCGTTGTGGAAGTCGCAGGCAGTTTCATTGGTAACTTCATCCGCAAGCATTTGCCGCGTGCGGCGATGATGGGAGCTTTGGCTGGGGTTGCCTACTCAGTCATCGGCGGTCAAATGTTTTTCCATACGTTTGAGTCGCCGGTCGTGGGGATGCTCGCAATGGTGCTGATTCTGATTGGTTTTGTCGGTAAAAAAGCAATGCCATTCCGTATTCCGACCTCTTTATTTGCGATTATTATAGCGACCGTCATGTCCTATGCAATTGGCGCTTCTAGCGGAAGCGACCTGGTGGCGAGTTTAGATTCCGCTGGTTTCTATCCGCCGCTTCCGACGCTTGGTCTGTTTGAAGGGTTGGGCTACTTGTTTGGTCCGATGATCACGGTGCTGGCTGCGATTATTCCGATTTCTGTCTATAACTTTATTGAAACGCTGAACAACGTCGAAGCGATGTCCGCTGCAGGCGATAACTACAATGTTTCCGAAGCCCAGCTCGTGGACGGTATGGGAACAGTTATCGGCGCCTTCTTTGGCGGGACATTCCCGACCACCGTGTACATGTCGTCAGTGAGTGCGAAGTGGCAAAATGCCCGCCGCGGTTACACGATTTTAAATGGCATTGTATTCTTGTTTGCTTCAACCTTTGGGATTATTGCGGTCTTGTCTGAAATGATTCCCTTGTCTGCCATTGCGCCGATTCTTGTTTTTGTTGGTTTATCGATGATCGTCCAAACTTTTACTTCCGTGAAGCAGAAACATTATCCGGCAGTTGTCCTGGCGATGTTCCCTTACCTGGCGAACTTCTTGCAGAGCAAGTTTGCGAATGCAGCGCCTGAAGCGCTGGATGCTGTATCGCCAGCGGTCGTGCCGCTTGGGCAAGGAGCGATGTTTACCGCCATCATTTGGGGCGCCATCTTGGTCTTCATTATCGACAACAAATTTGACCGCGCCGCTGTACTGGCATTGACCGGTGCTGTACTGGCTGCGATTGGCCTGATCCATGCGCCGCAGTTGAGTTTCTTGTATAATCCAGGCTATGTGATGGGGTACTTGGTGATTGCTTTCATCTTCATCGTTTACCACAAAGCCTATCCAGAGGAAAAGACTTTAGGTGAGAAACCTTTAGATTCATAAATTGATTCTTTTAAGCGAGAACTTCCGGGAGCTGCGGCTCTTGGAAGTTCTTTTTGATCTTTTTCGTGAAATGGGAGAAAAAAGGGTAATGCTATAGAGAGAGAGGAAATTTATAGAGAAAGCGAATGATAACATGCAAATTTATCGAACTGAATTAGCGAAAACCTCCCCTATTCCTGCCCAGCTGGAGTTTTTGAGAGCCGCCCATCGCCGGGGTTTATTAAAGACAAAGAAAGAACAGCAGCTGTACCGCAATTTAGAGCTTGGTGCCCAAGGCGAGCAGTTTGTGATGGAGACGCTAGAGAAATACGGACGGAAGCATTGGATCACTGTGCAAAACTTGTGGCTCGATCACTACGGGGTTTATGAAAGTGACATTCTGCTTTTAACCAGTCACCGGCATTATTTGTTTGAAGTGAAAAACTACGACGGCCTCTTTGAATATAAAGACAGCCGCTGTTTTATAAACGGCAAGAAGCTGAAGGAAAACTGTGTGCAGCAAGCTGAGAAAGCCTTTATGAATCTGCAGGAAATGTGCGGGACCCTTGATCGTTCGATTCCGGTCGAAGGGGCTCTTTTGATGGTTGGCGAACACAACGATGTGCGCCTGCATTCGCCGGCGGACGGGATCGATGTTTATACGCGCTATCAGCTGCGCAATTATGTGCAGCTGATTACCCGCGAGGAAGAGACCCATTATCACCAAGTGCTTGATCCTTACCGAACGCTTGACCATTTTGAAAAAAACGCTGTGCTGAATCCTTTTGGCCCGCTGAAATCTTACAGTCCGGCAGAGATTCTGTCCGGACGGTGCGGGATTTCCTGTGCAGCTTGCAGCAGCTATGAATTGGAGACGACACGGAAGTTTGTCCGGTGCGCTTGTGGCCATCAGGAGTTGCGGCGTGAAGCGATTGTGCGCACAATTCATGAGTATGGCGTGCTGACATTTGAGCATGATTTTATGAAGCGCAGGGAGTTGCAGGAGTTTTTGGGTGGGCAGGTATCGGAGACTTACCTTGTTGAGCTATTGAATCTTCACTTTGAGAGAGTGCACGGCGGTAAGCATTCAAAGTATCAGAATAAAAAAGCACTCTATTATAGTGAGGCCTAACAACCGTGTCAATAGATTATATGGCCGTTGAACGGTTTAACCGCCGTATAAAATTATTAGGGAGTCGTTGGAGCTTTTATCTACCGTCTAAAGAGATTATGCGGCTGTTAGAGCTTCTATCCACCGTCTAAAGAGATTATGCGGCTGTTAGAGCTTCTATCTACCGTATAAATAATTTAGACGGCCCTTAAGCTACACTCTCCTCCTCAAACACGAAAAAAGCAGTTTGCCGCTGAGGGCAAACTGCTTTTAGTCTGTAAATTTGATTAATGCGTTGTTTTTTCTAAGTCCGTGAGTGTTTTTTGGAAGGCTTGTTCGTATTTTTGAATGTCGCCGGCGCCCATAAACACTACGACTTCGCCTTTGTGCGCTAAGAGCGGCGACAGGTCATCAATTGTCAAAATATCCTCTGCGTTTGGAATCTTGTCCACTAAGTCTTGGATATCGACTTCACCGTTCTGTTCGCGTGCGGATGTGAATATTTCGCACAGGTAGACAGAGTCGGCTTTGCTCAAGGATTCTGCAAACTCGGACATTAAAGCCACTGTACGCGTAAAAGTGTGCGGCTGGAAGACCGCTACGATCTCGCGTTCCGGGTATTTCTGACGGGCCGCATCAATCGTCGCGTCAATTTCCGCTGGATGATGCGCATAGTCATCAATCAAGACCGTCTCACTAATGACTTTCTCTGAAAAACGGCGCTTCACGCCTGGGAAAGTCGCTAAGTGTTCCGCCACTTCTTCAACAGGCAGCTCTTCGTGGTACGCGAACGCAATCACGCTCAGCGCATTTTGAATATTGTGGTTTCCAAAAGCCGGGATAGCAAAACTGTGGTAAAATTCCCCAGCGATATGCACATCAAATGATGAGCCGTGGGTATCTTTCACAATGTTTTTCGCCTGCACATCGTTGCCGTCGCCTAAACCGTACAGTGTAACGGGAATCTGCACTTCCATTTCCCGAAGGCGTTCGTCATCCCCGCAAGCAATGACGCGTTTTTTGGTCTGCTTCGCAAAGGTTTCAAAAGCCTGAGTGACGTCGTCGATGCTTGTGAAATAGTCGGGGTGGTCAAAATCAATATTTGTAATAATGGCATAATCTGCTTTGTACGCGTGGAAGTGGCGGCGGTACTCGCAAGCTTCAAGCAAGAAGTAGTCGGCGTTTTCGACTCCGCGGCCGGTTCCGTCCCCGATCAGGTAACTCGCATCTTCGATATGGCTGATGACATGCGACATCAAGCCGGTTGTCGTCGTTTTCCCGTGCGAGCCTGTGATGGCCACACTTGTATGGTTGGTGATCTTTTTTCCGATAAAGTCATGGTAGCGGATGACTTCAAGTCCCAGTTCTTTCGCACGCACAATCTCTTCGTGAGTGTCTGGGAAAGCATTCCCCGCAATAATTGTGAGGCCTTCTTGAATATTGTCTGCGCTAAATTCGAAAATCGGGATGTTGTTTTCTTCTAACAGTTTTTGTGTGAAAAAATATTTAGCGACATCTGAGCCTTGGACCTTAAAACCCTCTTCGTGTAAAATGAGCGCTAACGCACTCATACCAGAGCCTTTGATGCCTACAAAATGATAAATAGTTTCGCGGTTCATTTGTATCCTCCATGTTGGGTTAATTTCTCAATCTAACTGATTAATAATAGTGCAAATAGAGGGAAAATGCTAGCGGTTATATAACAATTTGGTTAAGAATGTTGCGAATGCAAGACAGTAGATAACAAAAAAACATGAAAGCCCATCTACTTAACCCTCGATGAGCCTTCATGTATTCACTTTATATTCGATTGTCGCTCGCTCTCCATTCGTTTGTCTTCCGTTGTCTTTCGATGCCTTATCGAGTGACCTCGTCGACCTCCGCCTGTGAACTTCCGCAACGATTGACTGCGATCGTCTCTCACCGACCAGAGTCAA
>CAZKSU010000044.1:0-12744 GCA_964555455.1 uncultured Carnobacteriaceae bacterium | reverse complement strand
GACAAGAAAAATGGGTGCGAGCCTATACAAATATCGCCTTTATTAAATACTGGGGCAAGAAAAACGAAGAACTGATTCTCCCCCAGAATAATTCTCTGTCGTTAACGCTGGATGCCTTCTACACAGAAACAAAAGTCACCTTTGACGAAGAGCTAGAAGAAGATCTGTTAATTTTAGATGGCGAAGAAGAAGACCCTAAAGCCTTGAAAAAAGCACAAGTTGTTTTAGACCTTGTGCGGCAAAAAGCCGGTATTCAAACGCATGCGCGCATTGATTCGAAAAATTATGTCCCAACGGCAGCCGGACTGGCTTCTTCCGCTTCTGGACTTGCCGCTTTAGCCGGTGCAGCCAGTTTAGCGGCCGGCCTGGAATTAAGCGACACCGAGCTTTCTCGGCTTGCGCGCCGCGGTTCAGGCTCCGCTTCCCGAAGCATTTATGGCGGCTTTGCCGAATGGCTGCAGGGAACTTCTGATGAAGATTCTTTTGCGGTGCCCGTTGATGATGCGGATTGGGATATCGGCATGCTGTTTATTATCGTCGATGACAACCGCAAAGATGTCTCCAGTACCGAGGGTATGCGCCGTGTCGTGGAAACATCCCCTTATTATGAAGGCTGGGTGTCTTCTACCGAAAAAGATTTAGCTGAAATCAAAGAAGCCATTGCCGCTCAAGATTTGGTGCGCACAGGTGAGATTGCAGAACGCAGTGCGCTTAAGATGCATGCCTTAAACTTAAGTGCTAACCCGCCGTTTAATTACTGGTCACCCGACAGTATTGTGGCGATGCGCAAGGTCACGGATCTTCGTGAAATGGGCTACCCTGTTTACTTAACAATGGATGCCGGGCCGAATGTGAAACTGATTGGCAAAGCTTCACAGCTGGAAGAAATCCGTGACATATTACGTATAGACTACCGCGAAGAACAATTGGTCTTGGCGAAACCCGGACCTGGCCTGCAGATAGTAGAAGATTGAGAAAAGTTAGGAGAGAAAAGATGGCAGATGTTCGTGTAAAGACTCCGGGTAAATTGTATGTGGCTGGAGAATACGCGGTCGTAGAGCCTGGCTATTCCGCAATCATTACAAGTGTCGATTTATTTATCCATCTCAGACTGACACCGTCTAAAAAGCCGTTTGGCACGATCGCTTCTGAAGGCTTTACCAGAGCGCCTGTTTCCTTCACCCGGCAGGATGGAAAGATTGTCCTAGCCCATTCAGAGGAAGAGTTGAAATATGTGCATGCCGCTATGGAAGTGACCGAAAGATACCTTCGAGACCTGAATGTTTCCTTGGGTTATTATGATATCCATATCCAAAGTGAGCTCATTAATGAGACCGGCCGAAAATTAGGCTTAGGCTCATCAGGCGCGGTTACTGTAGCTACCGTCAGAGCTTTGCTTGAATTTGCGAAAGTGGCTTATACCGATTTAACAATCTTTAAACTAAGTGTTTTATCACAGCTGCGTTTAGGCATCAATAGCTCTTTTGGAGATTTAGCGTCTATCACTTATACCGGCTGGATTCAGTATACAAGTTTTGACCGGGAGGCGGTCACCGGTTACAGCGAAAGCCATTCAGTAAAAGAGACGCTCGATTGGTCTTGGCCTTACTTAGAAATACACTCTTTGGATGTAGCGGATTCGGTTTACTTTCTCATTGGCTGGACAGGCAGCCCTGCTTCAAGCGATGAGTTGGTGGGTTCCGTTCAGAAAAACAAAACCCAAAGCCCTGCGCAATATCAAACCTTTTTAAAAACCAGCCAAAAAGCAGTGGAACAGTTAACCGCTGCTTTAAATTCGCCAGACAAGCAGCAAATCACTCAAGCCATTGAGATGAACCGGCAAGCTTTAAAAGAAATGGGTGTACAAACTGGCGTCTTAATTGAGACCGGGAAATTAAGCGAACTGTGTGAGATTGCCCGAGCCCACGGCGGAGCAGCAAAGACTTCCGGAGCTGGTGGGGGCGATTCCGGCATTGCTTTTATTTTCGAAGAAGAAAAAGCTGCGGCCATTATTAGCGAGTGGGAAAAAGCAGGCATTACCCAGTTGCCGCTTCACATTTTTAAAAAATAATCATTTTTATGGAGGATACCATGTCAGAACTACAAACAAATCGTAAAAACGAACACGTTTCACTTTCTGAAAAGTTTTACAAAGGCAAAGAATCATCTTTTAAGGATGCCCATTTTGTTCATCATTCCTTTCCAGGAGTGGATGTAGCCGATATCGATTTGTCGGCGGATTTGGGCGAGCTGAAATTTCCCTTGCCATTCTTTATTAATGCCATGTCCGGAGGCAGTGAATGGACAGGCAAAGTGAATCAAAAATTAGCGATCGTTGCCCGCGAAACCGGCTTAGCGATTGCGACCGGCTCCATTAGTGCTGGACTGAAAATGCCAGAGGTGCAAGATTCGTACACCATTATGCGAAAAGAAAATCCAGACGGTTTAATTTTTGCGAATCTTGGGGCCGGCCACGGAGCTGAAAATGCGAAGAAAGCTATTGATTTAATTCAGGCCGACGCCATGCAAATCCATGTCAACGCGCCGCAAGAAGTGGTTATGCCGGAAGGCGACCGCGAGTTCAGCAATTGGATTGAAAACATTCAAGAAATCTTGGAAGAAATTGATGTGCCTTTAATTGTTAAAGAAGTAGGTTTTGGCATGAGCCGTGAGACGGTAAAACTTTTACAGGATATCGGCGTAAAGTATATCGATATTAGTGGTAAAGGCGGCACCAACTTTGCGGAAATTGAGAATTTCCGACGCCGCGAGCATAAACTCGATGGTTTAGAGTCATGGGGACAAACAACAGCTGTTTCTTTACTCGAAGCAATGGAAGTCAAAGAAAACAGCCACATTATCGCTTCCGGCGGCATCCGTTCGGCTCAAGACATCCTAAAAGCTCTTGCTTTTGGTGCTTCTCTTGTTGGGGTTTCCAGCCAATTTATGCATATGGTATTAAGAGACATCGACGAAGCGATTGCTCAGGTGGAACAATGGAAATTGGAATTGGAGCGAGCGATGACTTTACTCGGTGCGAAAAAAGTCGAAGATTTATGGGAGAAAGATATAATCATTACTGGTGAAACGGCTGAATGGGCAAATCTACGTCATATCGACTTGAAAAAATATGCCAACCGCTCAGCACACTAAACTAAATAGATAAGATGAAAAAAAGCAATCTCCCTTCAGGCAGATTGCTTTTTTTATTCGACCTGCTACTGGTTAGCGCCCATATCTTCTATTTTGGCGGACATTAACCCTTCTAACAGCCGCATAATTCATTTATACGGAAGATAAACCCTCTAACAACCGCGTAATTTATTTATGCAAACGATAAACCCTCTAACAGCCGCATAATTCATTTATACGAACGATAGACCTTCTAACGGCTGCATACTTCCTATTCAAGAAAGCCGAGAATGTGAAAGAACCACCCGCTGCGGATGGCTCTCTTTTTATCTATTTTACTGAACGATTTCATGAATCAGCTGGACAGGTGCACCGGCTGCACTAATTTCAATATTGGCTAGAATTTTTTCAAGGGAATCTTCTACATCTTGACGATTGGAATGAATCGTCACTAAAGTTTCCCCTTCTTCTACACGGTCGCCAATCTTTTTATGTAGCACTAAGCCTGCCGCTAAGTCCAATTCGCTGTCTTTCGTTTCACGTCCAGCTCCAAGCAGCATTCCTGCGATTCCTAGTTCTTCTGCATCCATCGCTGAAACAACTCCAGAGCGCTCGGCTCTTACTGGAATTTGGAATTCCGCTTGCGGGAGAATCTCTTCAGGACGATCCACGACCTCTGGATTTCCGCCTTGTGCTTCAATAAAGACACGGAATTTCTCTAACGCTTTGCCGTTTTTGATATTCTCTTCCAAGAGATGGCGCGCCTCTTCCAGGTTTTCGCCAACGCCTCCTAGAAAAGCCATTTGGCTGCCGAGAACTAACGATAACTCCGTTAAATCTTCCGGTCCTTCGCCTTTCAAAGTATCAATGGCTTCTTTGACTTCTAAGGCATTTCCGATCGCTTCTCCCAAGGGCTGGCTCATATCCGAAATGACTGCCATGGTGTTGCGTCCGACGCCATTCCCGAGGGCCACCATGGTCTGGGCGAGCTGTTCGGCTTCTTGAATGCTTTTCATGAAAGCACCAGTTCCGACTTTTACATCAAGGACAATCGCATCCGCCCCGGAAGCAATCTTCTTACTCATAATCGAACTGGCGATCAGCGGAATGGAACCGACTGTACTGGTCACATCACGCAGCGCATACATTTTTTTGTCCGCTGGTGTTAAGTTGCCGGTTTGTCCGACTAAAGCGAGCTTGTTTTTATTCACCAATTCAGCGAACTCATCTTCTGTGATTTCGATATGAAAGCCTTCAATGGATTCCAATTTATCAAGAGTGCCTCCAGTATGTCCAAGTCCGCGCCCGCTCATTTTAGGTACAGGAACGCCTACACTGGCGACCAAGGGAGCCAGCACTAAGGTAGTCGTGTCTCCGACTCCTCCTGTCGAGTGTTTGTCCACTTTGACTCCCTCGATAGCGGACAAATCAATCTCATCGCCTGATTTGACCATAGCCATCGTTAGAGCCTGCAGCTCTTCATCCGACATGCCATTGAAATAAATAGCCATTAGCATTGCGCTCATTTGATAATCCGGAATCCGATCGGCCGTAAAACCATCAATCATCCATTTAATTTCATCTGCCGTCAGCGTGTCATTTTCTTGCTTTTTCTCAATTAAATCTACCATGCGTACCATAACTTCAGCTCCTTGTTCGGTTAATGGGCGGTTCGAATCTCAATTTCCCCTTGCTCGTTTCCAATAATCACTTGATCCACGATATCGATAAAGAGGCCGTGCTCAACAACTCCCGTTTGCTGTTTTAATTCTCGAGCGAGTGCTTTTGGATCCTCAATTTTTTCTAGATGCAAGTCGATAATGATGTTTCCAGCATCGGTTTCAAAATACTGGCCCGACTCCTCTTTGCGGTACGCAGGTTTGTAGCCCTTTTCTTCGAAAATGCGGAATAAGTGCTCGTGACCAAATTGGACAACTTCCACCGGTAGCGGGAAAGCGCCTAAATAGTCGACATCTTTTGATTCATCCACAATCCAGATGTTTTTCTTCGAGAGCTCTGCGACAATTTTCTCAAACAAATGAGCGCCGCCGCCGCCTTTGATGCCTTGAAAATCAGGAGAGACTTCATCTGCGCCATCAATCGTGACATCGATCGTATCTACTTCGGCTAAATCAACGACCTCTAGACCCAATTCCGTCGCTAATTTCCGAGTGGCAATAGAAGTCGCTACACACGTTAAGTTGAGCCCCTCTTCTTTGACTCGCTTGGCTACTGCTTCAACCATATACCTTGCGGTGGAACCCGTACCAAGCCCCACAACCATATTATCTGATACAAATGTAGCGGCTTTATCGCCGACTAATTTTTTTTGATTCATTTTATCTGCTCGCTCCTTGCAACCGTTTTTCATCCACTTACTAATTATAACATATCCATATTCCCTATAATACTAAAAACGTGTGAATGACTTGAGCCTTCACACGTTGATCGATCTTACTCTGCTTGCATGCGTTCTTTCACATAACCTTGTTCAGCAAGTGCTTCCCGAATCCCCATCATCGCTGTATAGGAAGCTAAAATATACACCTTGTCAGTTGGGGCTTGCTGAATCGCTTCAATGACTGCTTCTGCATCCTCCAGCAGATGAAAATCCTCTGGCTGCCCATGTACAGCCATTAGCTGCTCCACTAACGGTTCTTTGGCCAGGCCGCCGACATAAGTTTTTGCAATAGGCATTTCTTTGAACTTTTCAAACTGACCTTCGCGGATCCATGTGACATCACGCCCATCCGCCGGATTGTTATTGAGCACGTGAATAATCGTAAACGGCTCGTGTTCTAAGGCTATAAGGTCGATAATTTGATTCAGACCCACTGCATTTTTAATTACGTTAATTTGCGTAGCTTTACCGTCCACCATAATCTGCTCTTGGCGCCCAAACACCGCTTTTGTTTCCGATAAGCCAGCCGCAATTTGCTCTTGGGTCACACCCATAAACCGTCCGATCACGTAAGCGGCTAGGGCGTTGTAAATATTATACAAACCAGCCAGCGGCGTGCTGTAAGTGAAGCCGTCAAGAATAAATTGTGCAGATGTTGGGGTCGTGTTTAGAATGTTATCGACTTGATACGTTAAGTCCGGCCGGCTGAAGCCGCAGTTCGGACAAGCATAGTCCCCGAGATTGTTATACGTAGTGGCGTAGTAATGCAATGGCGTCCCGCACTTCGGACAAGCGGCCGAT
The DNA here is from genome assembly GCA_964555455.1 of uncultured Carnobacteriaceae bacterium. Taxonomy (GTDB): domain Bacteria; phylum Bacillota; class Bacilli; order Lactobacillales; family Carnobacteriaceae_A; genus Atopostipes. The sequence continues at coordinate 6,410 of CAZKSU010000044.1, read as the reverse complement.
TCTCCAGCTGCCACAATATCGACCGTCTCTTCGCGGCTGTCATTGGCAAAGCCGAAGTATTCGCGCGGATTGGTCAAACGCTCATCCGCAAGAATCGGTAAATCTCCATTCATCAAAAGCACACTGTGGGGCGTTTTTGCGACTCCCTCTAAAATATAATCATAAGTCACGGTGACATCACTAAAACGGTCCACTTGGTCCATAAACAAGTTGGTCGTCAAAATGGCTTTCGGTTTGATATGTTCGGTCACATGGCGCACGCTCGCTTCGTCTACTTCTAAGACGGCAATTTTTTGCTTGCCCTTTGTCTTGCGGCGATTTTTCGAATCTTGAATAAAAGCGGTGATGATGCCTTGAATCAGGTTGGAGCCGGTGTCATTGGTCATGACATGGTCAAATTTCTGTCTGAGCACATTCGTAGCTAATGCTGTGGTGACAGTTTTCCCATTGGTCCCCGTCACAAGAATGACTTCATAATCCTTGGCTAATTCCTTTAAAATATCAGGCTGAATACGTGTCGCTAATTTTCCTGGTAAGCTGGTTCCGCCGTTGCTGATTCTGCGTAAAACGGCACGGGAGGATCGTCCCACAAAGGTGGCAAATCGTGTTCGAATATTCATCTTCAGTTATTCCTTTCCTGTCCATCAATCGTTTTTCATTATAGCACTTTTTTCCTTGAAAATCAGTCTCTAGTAACAGAAAAAACACTCTGAGCGCTCTCACCGCTCAAAGTGTTTCTGTCCACATTATTTCATTTTAAATTCCAAGAAAATATCATTATAAATCCCGATAAAATCCAGCCCCAAATTCTGCGAGACCTCCAAGTGGTCGATTTCTTCTAAATCTGGATAAAACTGTTCATCGGCCACAATTTCTTCATCAATGTATTGTTCAATGGCTGTCTGGTTGGGCGAGCTGTAGCCGATATATTCCGCATTAAGGGCGGCGTTTTCCGGTCGCAGCATAAAGGAGATAAACGCATGGGCGCCATCCACATTCTGGGCGGTCTTTGGTATGACCATATTATCAAACCATAAGTTGGAGCCTTCCTCCGGCAAGACGTAATGGAGATTTTCATTCTCCCCCATCATATCGGCCGCTTCTCCCGAAAAAGTCACCGCTATCGGTGCTTCTTCTTGAATCATATACATTTTGATTTCATCGGCGACAATGGCTTTGACATTGGGCGCTAGATCCTCTAATTTATTTTCGACTTCACGCAATTCTTCTCGGTTTTTCGAGTTGAGGGAATAGCCCAGATTCTGCAGGGTTAAACCGACGATTTCACGCGCTCCATCGATAAGCAGAATGCTCTCGCGGTAAGCAGGATCCCATAAATCTTCCCAAGCGGTAAGCGCATCGGCTTCAATCATTTTGTCATTGTAAATGATGCCCAACGTTCCCCAGAAATAAGGGACAGAATACTGGTTCCCCGGATCAAAAGGCAGATCGACCAGTTCAGGCGCCAGGTGCTCAAAGCCCTCAATTTTAGAAGCGTCAAGCGGATGCAGCATATCTTCAGCAATCATGCGTTCAATCATATACTCTGATGGAATGGCGATATCGTAAGACGTCCCGCCTTGGTTAATCTTTGTGTACATCGCTTCATTGGAATCAAAAGTTTCATAGATGACTTGCAAACCCGATTCTTCTTCAAAGCTTTCCAGCAAAGCCGGGTCAATGTAATCGCCCCAATTATAAATAGTTAAGGTGCCTGAGTCTGCAGACCGTGTCGTTTTTAAATACGTATTGGCCGCCAATAATAAAAGAACCGCACCAAGAATGGTTAAGCTGAATTGCATTAGTTTTTTCATTATTTGGTCACCAGCCTTTTTATTTTGCGAACACGCAAGTTGTACATCGAAATGTAGTAGTAACCAAGCACAAGCACCAAAGCGCCGATAAAAAGCAAGGCACTGAGCGCATTGATCTCCAAACTGATTCCTTGGCGAGCGCGCGAGTAAATTTCAACCGAGAGTGTGGTAAAGCCGTTTCCAGTCACAAAGAAAGTCACCGCAAAATCATCCAGAGAATACGTAAAAGCCATAAAAAAACCGGCAAAGATTCCAGGAAGTATATTCGGCAAAATGACATGCGTCAAAATTTGCCACCAGTTGGCGCCTAAATCCTGAGCCGCCTGGATCATCGTCTGATTCATTTCTTCCAGGCTGGGCAAGACCATCAAAACAACAATCGGAATACTGAAGGCAATATGGGAAAGCAGCACCGACATAAAGCCCAGCTGGTAGCCGATTAAAGTAAACAAAAGCAAGAAACTCGAACCAATAATAACATCCGGTGACACCAGCAGGATATTGTTGGCATTAAGCAGCAGTCTTTGCGTTTTGTTATGTTTTACATAATGGAGGCCAACCGCTCCCAGTGTGCCTATTGCAGTGGCAATCAAAGCCGACAGCAGAGCGATAATTAGCGTATCAATGACAATCTGTATCAGCCGCTGATCCTGCAGGACATTGGCGTAATGTTCGAATGTGAAACCCGTAAAGCTGTTCATTGTCCCGCCCGCATTAAAAGAAAAGAACACTAAATAAAGAATCGGCAGATACAGCAGTCCAAACACAAAAAAGAGATAAAGTTTTGACCATTTGAGTTGTTCGCGCATTATTTCCCCCCTCTTTTTCTGGCTTGCGGATTATTCGTCAAAGCCATGACCACAAACATTAAAATCACAAGGACAAGGCCGATGGTCGAGCCCATGCCCCAATTTTGAGTAACTAGAAAATGCTGTTCAATGGCCGTTCCCAAAGTAATGACCCGATTGCCGCCAATCAGACGCGTCAGCATAAACAGCGACAGAGACGGAATAAAAACCGCTTGTACCCCGCTGCGGATGCCGTTCATAGATAAAGGGAAAATCACTTGTTTGAGCGTTTCCCAAGTATTGGCGCCTAAATCATGGCTCGCTTTAATCAGCGAAGGGTCGATGTCATCGATTGCATTTAAAATCGGCAGCATCATAAAGGGCAATTCGATATAAGACGCCACCAGCAGGAAACTGAAATTGGTAAATAAAATCTGCTGGCTGCCAATGCCGATCGCTTCTAAAAATTGGTTGACAACTCCTGATTGGCTGAGCAGTCCGATAAAGGCATAGGCTTTCAATAGAATATTGATCCAGGTCGGCAAAAGAAGCAGCAGCCGCCATAATTCTTTGTGTTGAGTTCGCGTTAAAACATAAGCAGCCGGGTAACTAATGAAGAGAGTAATAAGCGTAATGAGTCCCGCAAAAATAAAGGATTGCACAGTCATGGATAGATAGGTGGGAGAGGTGAAATAAGTGACAATATTCTCTAACGTGAAATCACCGTTTAAATTGAGCAAGGATTGATAGACCAGTAAGACAAGTGGGGCAAATACGAATAATAGCAGCCATATTCCATAAGGAATCATTAAAATAGAATGCGTTGACTCTCTTTTCATTCTGTGCCCACCGCCTCTTCGGTATAGTTTTCAAGACGTTTGTAGAAGTCTTCTTCCGACTCCTGTTTGCGCATCACATGGAGGCTTTCTTTGAGAAAATCAAGACCCACTGTTGTTCCTTCTGTCGCTTTCTTCGTTGAATGCACCATCCATTCATTGCCGACTTCATCATAAAGAATAATTTCATAGTGCACACCGCGAAACAATTGGGTATCGACTTTAGCGGCAATTTTTCCTTTTTCAGGCGTGGTAATTTCTAAATCCTCAGGCCGGATGATCACATCAACCGTTTCATTGCGCGGAATGCCTCCGTCGACACAGGCAAAAGTATAACCGGCAAAAGCGACTTGGAAGTCAGCAACCATCTGTCCTTCCACGATATTGCTCTCTCCGATAAAATCAGCTACATAGCGGTTTAAAGGTTCATCGTAAATATCCATCGGTGTCCCCTTTTGCACAATCAAGCCATCTTTCATAACAAAGATTTCATCACTCATTGCCAATGCTTCTTCTTGGTCATGGGTAACAAACAGGAAAGTGATGCCGAGGCGTTTTTGCAATTCACTCAATTCATATTGCATATCGGTCCGCAATTTTAAATCAAGGGCAGAAAGCGGCTCATCAAGCAAAAGGACGTCTGGTTCATTGACCAATGCCCGCGCGATAGCGACTCTCTGCTTTTGTCCTCCCGACATTTCAGCAATGGAACGGTTCGCAAAATCCTCTAAACGCACCAGTTCAAGGGCTTCTTCTACTTTTTCTTTAATCGTTTGTTTTGTTTGCTTTTTCATACGTAAACCGAAGGCGACATTATCGAAGACATTCATATGAGGGAACAAGGCATAGTCTTGAAACACGGTATTGACTTGACGCTTGTGAGCAGGGATTGTATTTACTTCTTTTCCTGCGATTTCCACAATCCCTGAATTCGCTTTCGCAAAACCGGCAATTAAGTTAAGAATAGTGGTTTTTCCGCATCCGGACGGTCCCAGCAGCGTATAAAACTTTCCTTTTTCTAATTGGAAGGAGATATCCTTCAGTACAGTCACTTCTTCGTATTTTTTTACCACATGTTGAAAAGTCACAATGGTTTCTGCCAATTTCTTCACCTCAGTATATTTTATAGTTTTTCATTCAATTAATTATATTCAAATTCTCCCAGAACGCAATCATTATTTACTCGATTTGAAAAGTTTTTTAATCGCTCGGTTTAAAGAAGAAAACCTGCCTCGTATTGAAAGACGAGGCAGGAAGCTAAGCTTTACTTATTTAGATAGATGTCTAGTGCTTGATTCAGATATTCTGCGGCACCGGGTGCTAGTTTCTCATAATAGGCTTTGAAACGAGGGTCTTCTAAATACATGACACTTAACTGGTAATGCTTTTCTTCTGTATAGTAGCCGTCAGGCCAAGCTTGTTTGATCCACTCTTGATGCAAAGCGGCTACTTCTTGGCCCAGTTCGCTTTCGGGTTTTCCTTCTTTCGTCGCTCGCGTGAGCAATTCATTTACAGCCTCTGATAATTGTTGGATCTCATGGTACTGCTCTTCGGACAGATTGGAGACTTTTTCATGCGACTGCTCGACCACTTCTTCCCCGTACTTCTCTCGGATTTCCTCGCCAAACTGTTCTTCATTGCGACGCAGCTGGTCTTTTTTAAAGGCTTCAAATTTTTCTTTATCCGTCATGTTTCTCTCTCCTTTTTTGGCTTGGATTGATTTTTCAACGGTTTGTATCAATTGTTCCAAACGTTGTTTTTCTTGATTCAGCTGGATGAGATGATGTTCCAATGCGTGATGGATATCAAAATTCTCTCCGTGAATGATGTGTCTAATGTCTTCTAAACTAAAAGCAAGCTCTTTATAGAATAAAATTTGCTGCAGCAAATCGATTTCTTCTTGTCCATAAATCCGGTACCCGCTTGAACTTAGCCGTTTGGGTTTCAGCAGGTCGATTTCATCGTAGTATCGGAGTGTCCGTGCACTGACTCCCGATAAACGAGCAAGCTTGCTGATTGTGTACTCCATCTCCTCACCTCCAACTCTAGTTTAAACCCTGACGTAACGTCAAGGTCAAGGGAAAATAAAAAAGAGTTTAAAATCATCGCTTGGATAATTTCAAACTCCTTTTGTTTAATGGCTGTAATTTTTGACACTTTCTCCGATAATGCGCACTTCTCTCTCTAACTGAACATCAAATTTATCTAAAATAACCTCTTGAATGTGCTCAATTAATTCGATATAATCCGTCGCTGTCGCTCCATCAATATTGACGATAAAGCCGGCATGTTTTTTAGAAATCTGGGCACCGCCCCAAGTCAAACCTTGAAGATTCGCATCTTGGATCAGCTTTCCAGTGAAGTGTCCTGCCGGGCGTTTAAAGACAGACCCGCATGAGGGATATTCAAGCGGCTGTTTGGATGTTCTTAAAAAAGTTAATTCATCCATACGCTCTTTGATTTTCTCTGGTTTCCCTTTTTTCAGTTTAAAGGTTACATCTAATACGATGTCATCCGTTTCTTGCAGTTTGCTGTGTCGGTAAGTAAATTCCATTTCTTCATTGCTGGCTTCATAAATTTCACCGTCACGCGTCAGAAGAGTGACTGTTTCGATAACGTCTTTGACTTCACCTTCGTACGCACCAGCATTCATGTACACCGCCCCGCCTGTACTGCCAGGGATTCCACAGGCAAACTCTAATCCCGTTAATTCATGTTCGTAAGCCATTTGACTCACTTCGATAATTGGGGCGCCTGCTTCGACAACCATGGATGTGCCGTCGACAGAGATCTGGTTCATCTCCGTTAGAATAATCACGACTCCGCGAATGCCTCCGTCGCGAACAATTAAATTACTCGCATTTCCAAGGATTGTTAAAGGATAGTCTTCCCCCTTCACCCAGTCAATAATCGAACGCACTTCTTCAGTCGTTCTTGGGAAGAAAAGTAAATCTGCCGGGCCACCTGTTTCA
>CAZKSU010000043.1:0-12833 GCA_964555455.1 uncultured Carnobacteriaceae bacterium | reverse complement strand
GGCCGGAAAAGCCGTTCATCATGGAGCCGAAAAATGGAAACAGCAACATGACGCCCAGAATCACAAGGCTCCAAAAAAGCCCCATTTTTTTGTGACGGTTGCGAGTCAAGAATGGGAAAGATAAAACAGCAACAATCGACAAACCACCCACCGACCAAAACTTAGTCCCCGGTGTAATGGTATTTAAAACCAATAAGCCATAATATTTGATGGGATAAGCCCACAAAGAGATCGGCGGAAAGTTCGGTGAACGCGAAGCCGATAAAAAACCGTAGACTTGCGGCAGAAAAACAACGGCTGATACGAGAATTCCTACCAAATAAAAGCCTGTGAATTTCCAGAACCATTGGCCGAATACTTTCCAGCCTTTGCTATACTCAGGGTAGCGCATGAGTGCATAAAAGAAAGCCATGATTGTCAGCATGTAAAAAAAATAAAAATTGGAAATGGCCGATAGACCGATAATTAGAGCAAAAAAGGCACCGGACTCTTTTCGGAAAATTTTCTCAATGCCTAATGCAATCAATGGGAAGAAAATCAACGGATGAATAAAAAATGGATGGCGCACCACGTTGTAAATCACAAAATGGCTAAACGCATAGGTCATACTGGCTGTTAGAGCGCTCCATTCGCCAAATCTCATTTTACGCGCGTACAGTAAAAAGCTCGCTCCTACTGTCCAGATGCGAACAAACATTATCATATGGAAAGCCAGTTCCTCATATCCGCTGGGAAAAAGCAAACCTAAATAAACAAAAGGATCCCCCACTACATAATAGCCATATGTAAGCAATGTATCTTGTCCGAGACCAATCGACCAGTCCCACTGCTGCCAATGACCTGTCGCAAAAAAGTCGCGGATCATGTTTAAGTATTGGCGAAAAAAAGGATAGTGCTGGTGATAACCGTCTCCTTGGTGAATAAAAGTTTTTCCATTCATCCAAAAAGGCAGAAAAATAATGGCGGATAAAATGAAAAATAGAACCGTATATTTCAGAAATGTTTTTTTGGTGACACGTGCCATGCAGTGTCCCTCCTTTTACAAAAAAATAAAAAGCTTGCTGAACGCATAGTTTAAGACAACGACAATAAATTGAGTTAAGAGCTTGGAAAGATTGGTCTCAATGGTTAAGAAATCAACAAGTAGCCACATAGCTGCCATATCCGCTAAACCAGAAAGCAGGCGAAAACCAATAAAACGCAGAAACTCCCAAATATTCTCACGTGCTGATAAACCATGTGTTCTAAAAACAAATAATTTGTTCGTTAGATATGCAAATAGAATCGATACAAGAATGGCTGCGGCATTTGCGGTTAAATACGGCCAACCCAGCAGAGTATCTAAAATAAAGAAGGCAGCAATATTCACTAAGGTAGTTAAGCCGCCAAAAAAGATATAATCGATAATTTCTCGGTGCTTTTTAAATAATTCAATCAATTTTTTCATATTCCTTATCCTGTTCACTTTCTGTCCTATCAGTTGAATGGGCGCGTACAAAATATGGCGGTCGATCTTTGGTTTCAATAAAGACACGTGCCAAATATTCGCCTATAGCCCCTAATGAAATCAGCTGAATCCCGCCTAAAAAGACAATGGCAGCAAGCAGTGTCGGATACCCTGCCACATTTGAGCCATGGAAAATCGCTTTAACCATTTCAATTGCTAAAAACACAAAAGAAAGAAAGGAAATCAACAGCCCAATGACCGACCACATCCGCAGGGGCGCCGTCGTATAGGAGGTGATTCCGTTAATCGCTAAACGAATCAGATCAGACAGGCGCCATTTCGTCTCGCCTGCTGCACGGACCGACTCTTCATATTCAAGCGCTTTTTTCTTGAAGCCGATATAAGCGTATAACCCTTTTGTATTCCGCTCATTTTCCCGCAGATGTTTCAATGCTTCAACGCACATACGGTCCAGCAGCCGAAAATCGCCAGCCCCTTCATACACTTCTTGTTCAGCGATGCGGCTGAGCAGGCGGTAATACGTAGTCGATGTCCACCGTCTTAGCGGGTTACTGTCTGCTTTTCCTTTGCGCACCGTATAAACATCTTCATAGCCCTCTTCCCACCAGTGAATCATTTCAGCAATCATTCCAGGCGGATGCTGTAAATCAGCATCCATAATAATTACCGCATCGCCTTTGGCATAATCAAAGCCGGCTAACATGGCCGTTTCTTTTCCAAAATTACGCGACAGTTCGACATATTGCACGCGCGAGTCTGTTTGATGATATTGTTCGATCAGTTTTTGTGTGCCGTCCGTGCTTCCATCATTTATAAATAAAAATTCAAACGTATAATCCGAGAGAGATGACGTGACAGAAGAGAGTTCCTCCATTAAGGCAGGCAATACTTCCTCCTCATTATAAGCCGGAATTAAAATTGTCAATTGTTTCATTACAGCCATCCCTTCCATTCATTTCTTAATCAAAGTTTACATTACTCCGTCTTTTTTCGCTACCTATCCTTCCTTTACACGAAAAAAGAGGCAACCACACCGGCTACCTCTTAGCATTCTAGCATAAATGGACTAAAAATTTCGACTCTTACCAAGAAATGCGCTCTTTAATAAGCTTTCATCTTCATCGAATCACTCAAAAAGTCTTTATTTTATACCACCCATCTTCGGCAGTTGATCAAATTCGTTACCTGTTTCCTAGTTTTGCTAAGGAATAGGATGAAATAAGCACAAGCGGAAGCAATAGGCCGGGATGAATATTTGGAAACCACTCGTGATAGATCCGAATAAATAGATAGTGCGACAAATAAATTTGGAAGGAATAATCACTTAACGCATTCAGTCCGGCTGTCAACCGATTTTTAGATTCCGGCAACACAATCACAAAAAGAATAACCATAACAGAATATGAAATGACGCTTAGTCTAGTTTGGGTTAACACCAATTCCTCCGTGAGTCTCATGGGTTCAAAAAGGACGTTGGCAAGCGAAAGAAACAGCAACATAAGAATCAAAGCTCGATTCAACTGTGCTTTCAGGTTTTCATAATTTTCAGCCAGCCATATCCCCAACACAAAACTAAACAGCCAGTTAAGCGGATTGTGGTTACGTGTGAAACCTTCAACTGGTACCCCCCACGTTAACGCTAGACTGAAAGTCGTGACAAGCACAGACAACAGTAAACCCCAGTCTTTTCTTCCAATCTTGAGTAAGACAGGATAAGCCATATAAAATAAGGCAATCAGTGGAACAAAATATAAATGCGGATAATTTGTGCCGCGGATCAGCCCTTCTATCGCTTCACCGGTAGCTAATCGTTCATCTTGAATAAAAAAACGATACAGCAAATACACTAAATTCCACAGCAGATAAGCAGGTAGAATTTTAGACAGGCGCTTTTTTAAAAAAGCGGAATAACCGCCCGACCGTTGATAACTGTCAGAAACAGTGAGTCCCCACCCCGAGAGAAAAATAAAAACAGGCACACCGAAACGAGCCACTTGATTCATCACAAGGGAACTCGTGACATTCTCTACAGCAGTCGTTGCAGTCACATGGATAGTCACCACAGCCAAAATGGCCAGTCCGCGCAAATAGTCGAAATTTGCATAGCGTTTACTCATAGCAGCACCTCTCTTTCTATTCAGAGCCTAATCACTCGTTCCTGCTCTACGTCCTCCATCTGCTTTTTCCTTCTTCTATAGGTTTATGGGTTCTGCAAGATTTAAACTGCCTCTTATCAAATGATAAAAGGCAGTTCAGAGGGAAGTTTTTATATTCTACCGACAAGGATTAATCGGCTCGTTTTTCTGCCCAGCACGTTAGCGTACCTGGACCAACTTCAAAATCCGCATAGCCTTCTTCATCAACTGTAATTTCGTTTGGATTGTCTCCGGTTAATTCAACGAATGTTTTACCGGCATGTTCATCGCCTACATGCATCCGCAACTGGTTCATGTCGCCGGTGGAGATCACAACCGCTAAGGCACCAGGATGCTCCTCATCTCCATGGCGCACCCAGCCGATTAAGTCCTCTGCTTCCATATAGTCGGTCTGCTCGCCGTAAGCATAGCGCTTGCGAATAGCAATGAGCTGATCAATCATCTCTTTATGGCTTTCCACCGCATTTTCGTCTTCTATGCCGTAGTAGTCCCCATAAAAAACACACGGGTATCCGTCTTTACGCAGAAGAATCAGTCCGTAGGCAATCTTTTTGAACCAAGGCTGCACGAAAGATTCCAGAGCTTGTCCGGGCTGACTGTCGTGATTATCTACAAAGGTGACGGAAATCAATGGATGCTCTTGCACGAGCGTATTATCGAAGATTTTACGCAGATCGAAATGAGCACTGTCTTTTGACGCGGCTTCCATATTATAATGCAGGGCCACATCAAATAAATCCGTATTGTATTTGACTTCATAAAGGTACTTATTCTTCTCATCAGGATCCTGCTGCCAATATTCGCCGAATAAATAGAGGTCTTTTTCAGACGTTTCCTCGATGTGTTGAATAAACTCTTCCATAAATTTATCATCGATATGTTTCAAAGCATCGAAACGCAACCCGTCAACGTCAACATAGTTAATAAACCATTCGCCCCAATGAAAAAGTTCTTCTTTCACATCCGGATGTTCATGATCAATGTCGGCAAACATCAGATAATCAAAGTTCCCCTTCTCATTTGAAACACCATCGCTCCAATGTTTGTTCTCGCCTAAAATTCTAAAAATGCCTTCTCTGTCTTCTTTTTGGTCGTAATCCGTTCCAGTAAAGTGTGTAAAGTTCCACTCAAAATCTGAATATTTTCCGTTGCGTCCCGGAAAATTAAAACCGGTCCACCCCTCAATATCATGAGGCTCTGAAATTTCTTTTTCCCGGTCTTCCCGATCCACTTCTACGGCTTTAAATGTTTCCGTGAAGTCTGCGCCTGCTTTATGATTTAACACCACATCCGCATAAACTTCCATATCCTGCTTATGTATTTCTTCGATAAGCGCTCTTAATTCTTCCAAAGTTCCATATTTCGTTCGCACATCACCTTTTTGGTCAAACTCCCCTAAGTCGTATAAATCATACACACCATAACCCACATCGTCTGTACTGGTGGCTTTATACATGGGCGGCAGCCAGAGCGCATCAATACCGCTCTCTTTTAAGTCTTTAACTTTTTCTTTTAACTTTTTATAAAAGTTTCCATCATTCGGCAAATACCATTCGAAAGCTTGCATCATTACATTATTTTCAACCATTGTTCCACTCCTTCACCCTCAATAAGCTATTTTACATTATACAACGATTCGTCATATTTTGACATGGATTAACCTCAAGTCAGCCTGTAAGCAGGTGAGTTGACTAATTTTCAAACTCCTGCTAAGTTAAAAAGTACAATAGAACATTTCAAGGAGGAATGGGAACTTATGGCAAAAATTGCTGCAGTGATGACTGACTTATTCGAGGATGTGGAGTTTACATCCCCTCGCGATGCTTTAAAAGAAGCTGGACATGAAGTGGTAGTCATTGGACCCGAAGCTGGGACAACGGTTACTGGTAAAAAAGAAGAGGCGACGATTGAAGTTGATGTCGGTATCGATGAGGCACATCCTGAAGATTATGATGCCTTGTTGATTCCAGGCGGGTATTCACCCGACAAACTGCGCGGTGACGAGAGATTCTTAGCGTTCACTCGCCATTTCGCGAATGAACAGAAACATATTTTCTCCATCTGTCATGCGCCGCAGCTGCTAGTGAATGCGGATGTGCTGCGCGGCAAAGATGCAACATCTGTAAAACAAGTAGCGGTAGACGTGAAAAATGCTGGCGGAAACTTTATCGATCAGGCCGTTGTGATCGATGATTCTGGGCTGATTTCAAGCCGTACACCAGACGACTTGCCAGAGTTTAATCAAGCAATTGTTGATGCTTTAGAAGAATAATAAAATCAAGCAATTAAAAACCATTGGGCGATATTTCGCTCAATGGTTTCTTTCTTCTTATAGAAAATCTACCCTATTTGTGATAGTAAAGTTTTTCATCGACAAATCAATCGTTCCAGCCGAATGCGTAATTGCTCCGCTCGAAATATAATCAATAGCTAATTCTTTGTATTTTTCAATATTTTCACTCGTCATATTTCCTGAAGCCTCTACAATGGCTCGCCCATCTATATAAGCAATCGCTTCTTTCATTTGCTCAGCTGTCATATTGTCCAGCATGATAATATCGGCTTTTGCTCGCACGGCTTCTTTAACCATTTCAAGATTTTCCGTTTCCACTTCAATTTTCTTGATAAAAGGCGCTTGCTCTTGCGCACGATAAATGGCATTTTCTACACCGCCTGCAGCCTGTATATGGTTATCTTTCAGCATAATCATGTCGGATAGATTATAGCGGTGATTATAGCCGCCGCCGACACGAACGGCATACTTTTCTAGTATGCGCAGTCCTGGCGTTGTTTTTCGGGTATCCATCAAGCGAATCGAGCTGCCTTCTAATTTTTCGACCATACGGCGGGTCGCCGTGGCTATCCCGCACATTCTCTGGAGGAAATTCAAAGCTACACGTTCGCCCGATAGGAGGGTCGCTGCATTCCCCTGCACTTGAGCCAGTACTTCCCCTTCTTCAAAGCTTTCCCCTTCTTTTTTGTACGTTGATACTTTTACATCTTCTTCTAGATGTTCAAACACGCGGATAAACACCTTGAGACCTGCTAAAATCCCGGCTTGCTTCGCAATCAGATCAACACGAGCCCGTTCATCTCCCTCAGTCACAACTTGCGTGCTGATATCTTGATCTGTAATATCTTCGTGCAAGGCCAGAGAAATTATTGGGTCTATTTGAAAATCAGGTAATTCATTTATCAACATCTTCCCTACTTTCTATCTGTTTTATCGAAAGTCACATTCCAGATCGTGATCGTTAATTATGCCAATCGCTTGCAAATAGGAATAAATGGTCACAGAACCCACGAACTTAAATCCTCTTTTTTTCAAGTCCGCTGTTACTCGGTCACTCAAGGCGCTTTTAGTTAATTTCTCATTGCTTTCTGCCACTATCTGCTTATGGCCGGTAAAGTTCCAAATATAATGGGCAAAACTTCCAAATTTCTCTTGGACTTTCATAAATTGCTTTGCATTATTTATAGTAGCTTCAATTTTTTTGCGGTAACGGATAATCTTCTCATTCAGCAAGAGTTCTTCAATTTCCCTTTCACCATATTGAGCGACTTTTTCATAATCAAAATGTTCAAAAGCTTCCATAAAATGGGCATATTTTGAAAGCACCAGCTGCCATGACAAGCCAATATGGAAGATCTCTAAACTTAACCACTTAAAAAGTTCCTGGTCCTCATATTCAGGCTTTCCCCAAACGTCATCATGATATTTTACATAAAAATCGGGCTTGCCTCGAATCCACTCACAACGCGTGACATCAGTTTGCATGCCTCTATTCATCCCCTCTAGTCATCGGTAATATTTTTAAAGTTTAATTTTCGAAGGATCGGGGTCTTTTTATATTGAACAGGTTCCATCCGTTCAATAATCTGATTCAGCATCTTGACACCTTCTACGATGTAATCTCCTTTATTCAACATCACACAATCAGCTCGAGTGCCTTCAGCGGCATCAGTCACTTCCGAACGTGTAGGAATGCCTTCGCTTACCAGGGTATCCAACACTTCCGTAGCCCAGACGACTGGAATATCGCCCGCTTCACTGATCCACATAATCTCTTGCTGTAAAGCCGCTAAATCGATATAGCCGCTCTCTGCTGCTAAATCTCCACGGGCTATCATTACACTAAACGGATTTTTACTCGCTGCAGTAAAAATCATCTCCGGCAGATTCTGCGTGGCCCGTACGGTTTCAATCTTGGCCATTAACCCCATTTTCTTAGCATCCTCACCCAAAATTTTCTCTATTTCTTCTTGAATCAGCTGAATATCACGTCCGCGATTGACAAAAGAACAGCCGATAATATCCGCGTGGTCGCAAGCGAATTCAATGTCCTTTTTGTCTTTCTCATTGAGAGCATTGAAAATGAAGTTATTTTTAGGAAAATTCAAGCCTTTCTCTGCTTTTACTCGCTGGCTCGATCCTTTCGTCTTCACCACTTCTAGAATGAATTCATCTTCTTTAATATCCGTAACAATGGCTTCTATACTTCCGTCATCGTATAAAACCGGCTGCTCTAATTCAATTTGTTCATAAATCACATCTAAATCACAGCCGGCCGTAAAGTTTACATCCGCCGGCGGAAGATTCTCATAATCGCGTGTAATACGGATATTATCCCCTTTCTTGACTTTCGGTTTGCTGAGATGAGAATAAACCCAATCTGTCCGAATTTTAGGACCCGCAATATCCATTAAGATACGAATCTCCTGATCTAACTTCTCAGAGCTTTTTCGGATGTTTTTAATCATTTTTTGCCATTCTTCTGGGGTATTGTGTGCACAATTTATGCGGGCAACATTCATCCCTTCTTCAACTAAATGTTGAACAAATTTCTCATTTTCTATCGCTTCATCTGACATGGTGACCATAATCCGGGTCGTTCGATTTTTCGGCTTTTTACCAAATATTTTCCGAGTGTTTTTCTGAAGCCGGCGCCGGCCGACATCAAACGCATCCGGATCGGGATGGTCATGTTCTTCCTCATCTCGAATCACATCGTGCAAGGTGGCAATAACCGCATCTAAAGTGACAAGGGTTTTAGATTCTAACCGTCCCAAAGAAGAAAGCCCCCATGGAATGAGATCTGTCTGCATTTGATTGATGTCTCGGTTTCTTAAAGCAAGATAATAACTTAAATTTTCTGCACTTTCTTTAAAAGACTTGCGTTCAATCGCATCCTCCCAATGAGAAAAGATTTGCTGGCCTTCTTCTTTAATGTCATCTCTTAATTGGGTGATATTTTCTAACAGCACTTTAGGATCATTAATTTGGTATTGTTTATTCATCTGAGCCACACTCCTCCAGTAAAATAACCGCCTATTTTTATTTATTATACCTCAAGAGAGCTGAATTCGGGTCTTTGAAGGGTTATAAAAAAACCTATTACAGGAATTGTAATAGGTTTAATCTAATAGGATGGGATTAATCGAGACGAGTCGATAAGTCTAAACCATCTACTGCAGCAAGATCCTTCATGACTAACTTAAGAATATTGCCGCCGTGGATAAAGGTATTGACTGCCGGGACTGGGTCTTTTCCGATAATGCCTAAATGACGTAAAAGCAGCTCGCCATCAGGATTAACCACAAAGTGGTAGTAGCCCGATCGCATAGCATTTAATTCGTTTATCTTTTCTAGAATGTTTGGCAGTTCGTTGCGGTCTGTCACAAACCCGATCCGGTTGTAGTTCATTTGGTAGTTTACATACTCCAACTCATCCGTTTCATGAATAACAACAGCACATGGAACAACTTTGTCTTCGCTGATTTGCAAAGCCGTCTGCAGCACATTTTGTTTGCTGACAATGTCATTACCTTGGCGGTCTTTAGCAGGCTTTTCGATGATTTTTCCATTAAATTTAACGCGTTTTTTTTCTGCTTCTTTTAAAAAATTGTCTGTAATAATACTCATTATTAGCCTCCAATAAAATTGATGTATGTTTAGTATAGCGAAAATTTTCAGAAATAGAAAACATATCCTAAGTACTATAAAAGAAAAAAGCCCCCGTTTGATAACGAGAGCTTTCTAATAGCCTATATTTATTTACGAACAATACGTTCTGTAATACGTGCCGCACGTCCTTGACGGTCACGGATGTAGTATAATTTCGCACGACGTACTCGACCACGGCGTGTAACTTCAATTTGAGCAACACGTGGTGAGTGTACAGGGAAAGTACGCTCTACACCTACTCCATTAGAGATTTTACGAACAGTATACGATTCGCTGACACCAGACCCGCGACGTTTGATTACAACGCCTTCGAAGATCTGAATACGTTCGCGGTCGCCTTCAACAATTCGGGCATGTACACGAACAGTATCTCCAGCTCTAAAATCTGGAATATCATTACGTAAATGTTCTTGTGTAATTTCTTTAATTAATGGATTCATTTTATCTACTCCTCTCACGCACAACATTCATAGGTGCATAGGTCCCAGCGGAACATTGCATGATTGAGTGGATGGACCACTCGACAACTAATATTAGCATATTTGCTATTTCATGTAAAGGGCTTTTCTATTTTTTCTAAGCTTTCCCTTAAAGTGCGCGACGCAAGTCTTGTAAGTTTTTTTCAAATATTTCCGGAACTTCTGCTTCAAAACGCATCACTTCTTTTGTCGTGGGATGCGTAAATTCTAATGCCCGCGCATGCAGAAACTGTCCGTTTCCTTTTAATGTTTTTTTCGGACCATATGTCTCATCGCCTGCTACAGGGTGCTGGATGTAATTGAAATGAACGCGGATCTGATGGGTTCGGCCTGTTTCCAAAGAAACCTCAACCAAGGTGTATTTATTAAAGTGTTCTAAGACTCTAAAATGCGTGACCGCTTCTTTCCCCTCTTTAATTACTGTGAATTTTTGGCGGTCGCGAGGGTCTCGGCCAATTGGAGCATCGATTGTTCCATGTTCATGAGGGATTTGATTATGGACAATGGCCCAATAAGTTCGTTTGACTGTTCGGTTCTGAAGTTGTTCCGATAAATCAACATGTGCCTTATCATTTTTTGCTATAACCAATAAACCGGAAGTGTCTTTATCTAAGCGGTGAACAATCCCTGGGCGAATTTCTCCGTTTATTCCAGATAAATCATCAATATGGTAAAGTAAAGCGTTAACTAGCGTTCCATTTGGGTTCCCGGCACCCGGGTGGACCACCATGCCCTGCGGTTTATTGACAATGACGATATCTTCGTCTTCAAAAATAATGTCTAGCGGGATATTTTCAGCTTTTATATCGACTGCCTCTGGCTCTGGAATGGTGACGCTGATTTCATCCCCCGCTTCTACCTTATAGTTCGCTTTTATGTCTGCATCATTCACTTGAACAAGACCCTGAGCGATTAATTGCTGTACTTTTGAACGCGAAAAGTCTTCGAACTGCTCAGTTAAATATTTATCAATTCTTCCATTATTTTTATCCACTTGAAATGTATGTTTTTCACTCATTTTCTGCACCCTTTCTTTCTTGATAAATTGTATAGATAAATAATAAGATGACGCCTACGGTTAAATAGGAATCGGCCACATTGAATATGGCAAAATCTACGAATTCTACCTTAATCATATCAATCACATATTGATGCACTAAGCGATCGATAAAATTGCCCAGAGCACCTGCTAAAATAATAGACAGCAAAAGCCCGAGCGTACGATCGGTTCTTGCTTCTGTATACATATAATAAAGCAAAACCCCCACAACTATGACCGTCACAATATAAAAGAACCACATTTGGCCTTCCAATATACTAAAGGCAGCGCCTGTGTTCCGGATATAGGTAAAAGACAAAATATCTGGGATGACTTCCACTACCTCGCCTAATTCTATCTGTTGGACTGTCCAATATTTGGTGACTTGGTCAATGATTACAAGGAGAAAGGTTAAGATAAGACTGAATATCATGTTCTGCACTCTTTTCTAATTTATTCATTTACAAAATCTATCCTACCATAAAAACGGCCCAAAAATTCATATTAGAAAACGAATAGTTAAAACCTTGGGAATTTTGTGTCTCTTCCTGTATAATGTGACATTGTAAGCAATAAATCAATGATATTGGAGTAGATAATGCATGACTAGAAAAAAAAGAATAAGTATAGGATTGGGTGTAACCGCATCCGCATTGCTTCTGGCGGGATGTAGCGGCGTCTCAGTAGATCAAGTTGAGGAATCTACGAATGCTTTAGAGACCACATTCCAGAATGTACTAGCGACACACGAACAATTAAACGAACATGAAAGCCAGATGAACGGACAGTTTGAACAAGTTTTAGCAGAAGATGAAGAATTAGCGACCATTCATGACGAATCAGCAGCCGTCGTGCAAAACATCCGTGAACGCGAAACAGTTTTAGAAGAATCCAATACACAAATCGAAGAAATCACGGAACAAGCAGAGGTAATTGCCAGTTATGAAGGCGAAGATCTGCCAGCAGATACTCTTCAGCAAATTTCAGATGAGTTCAGCGCTTTTAGTGAGCAGCTAAGCAACCATTATACGAGATATCAAGATTCTTTACATGCACAAAATGATTACCTCACTCAAATAGCTGCAGAAGATGCTGATTATAAGGTTTTCGCTGAAGGTCTGGATCATGTCAATAATGACTACAGTGAATTACAAGAAGCCACGCTCAAGCTCGATCAATTATTTGTTCAGTTTGACGAAAACATACATACTTTAGAGAATCTGGTTGCAGATACTCGTGAAGACGATACGGCAATGGCGCCTGCTGTGAAAGCTTCAGAGACAGATGAAAATACAGGTGAAGATGCAGCTGCGGAAGAAGGCTCAGAAGAAGAGTCGGCAGCGGAAGAGACAGATACTGTAAATGAAACAACTTTCCTTACTGTCTTTACCGATCCCCTTTTGCGTATCCCCAATGATTTTCCCTTAAAATTTGTTTATGACAGCGGGGTGGACATTGAATATCCGGAAGAAGGCGTAAAAGGCATTTACGTTACGGCCCATTCAGCTGGCGGAGCTAAAATGGACGAATTGATGGATCTTGTCAATCAGACAGACTTAAATGCCATGGTCATTGATATTAAAGATGATCACGGAAATATCACTGTCGGCTTTGACACAGATCATGAATTAATTAATGAAATGACGTTTGAAATGTTTGAAGTGGAAGAACTTATGAATCGCTTAGAGGAAAATGATGTTTACCCGATTGCCCGTATTGTTGTCTT
>CAZKSU010000042.1:0-12901 GCA_964555455.1 uncultured Carnobacteriaceae bacterium | reverse complement strand
GAAAGATGAGGAGTATGATCTTCTACTGCTGCATCGACTAAAGCGCAAATATAAGTCGCGTAAGCATTGCGAAAGATATCTGTCTGTAAGTCTCTCGCTGTTTCGATGTTCTTAGATCCCCTTAAGAAACTTAAGCCATCTTCACGGATATCCGCAATGTAGGTTGCCCGTGTAAAGGACTGAATCGAGGGGTCAGGACTTCCTTTTTGTCTTTTCGTTCCTCGCACAAAAAACATAATCTTTCCAAATCGCTCAGTAAATATTTTTACTAAAAAATCCCGTTCCCGATGTTTTCGATGGTAGAGCACAATGCCTTCTACTTCTTCAATTTGAGTCATGCTAACAAATCCTTTATATAGATAAATAAGTAGACACAAGAATCGTCTTATGGCTACTTATCCGCTCTTTTAATATTCTTCGTCTTTATACCCAAACCGGCTTAAATCTTGCGGTGTGTCCCGCCAGTCATCTTCGACCCGTACATAAAGTTCTAAATATACTTTACTTCCCAGTAAACGCTGGATATCTTTACGCGCACGGGTGCCGATCTCTTTCAGCATTTTTCCGCCTTTGCCAATGATAATCCCTTTTTGGCTTTTGCGCTCAACATTGATCACTACACTGACATCAATGAGATCGTCTCCTGCACGCTCCATGCTCTCAGTAACAACCGCCACGGAATGAGGGATCTCCTCACGCGTCAATTCCAATATTTTCTCTCGGACTAATTCTGAGACGATGAAATATTCTGGATGATCAGACACTTGATCGCTTGGATAAAACTGTGGCCCTTCTTCCAAGTAGCCCGTGATGACTTCTAATAAGCGTTCCACATTATTTCCATTCGCTGCGGAGACGGGCACAATTTCAGTAAAGTCCATTTCAGCTCGATAAGCTTCAATAATCGGCAGCAATTCATCTGGATGAATTTTATCAATCTGATTCATCACTAAAAATACCGGTGTTTGGATATTTCTCAGCCGATCCATAATAAACTTGTCACCAGGACCCATTTTTTCAGAAACATTGATCATGAAGAGCACAATATCTACTTCATTTAATGTGCTCAGGGCTGTGTCGACCATAAACTGGCCCAGCTGATGCTTTGGTTTATGAATCCCTGGAGTATCAATAAACACAATTTGTTCAGTGTCAGTGGTATGAATGCCTTGGATTCTATTTCTTGTTGTCTGCGCTTTGTCGCTTGTGATTGTAATTTTTTCTCCAATAATCCGGTTAATCAAAGTAGATTTCCCGACATTCGGACGGCCTACAATAGAGACAAAACCTGATTTATAGTTTGTATTTTCCATCATTTTGCTTTATCCATATCCTTTTCTTTAAAAGCTCCCGGCAGTAATGCAGAAACCGTTGTCTCTTTTATATCGCCTTTTTTATTTGTCAATATGACGGGCATGTCGGCTTCACAAAACTCAGCCATCACCTGCCGGCAAGCCCCGCATGGTGAAATCGGTTCTTCAGTCTCTCCTGTGACTAGAATCGTCTGAAATTCTCTTTCGCCTTCAGAAATGGCCTTGAACATAGCTGTCCGCTCGGCACAGTTTGAAAGTGGATAAGAAGCATTTTCAATGTTACAGCCTGTAAATACTTCTCCATCTTTGGTCACTAGTGCGGCCCCCACTGGGAAATTTGAATAAGGGACATAAGCGACGTCAAGCATTGCATTCGCAATCTTTGCTAATTTTTCTATTGATATATTTTCCACGTATGACACTCCTTTATTAAATTCTCGCTATATTTAATTGTAAAACTTCAAGATTTCAAAAATTTTAGGCAGCAAAATAATGGCTCCTATAATGACCGAAAAAAAAGAGGTGAATAAAACGGCAGCGGCTGCCATATCTTTTATTTTTTTAGCCAAAGGGTGGTAAGCCGGCGACACTAAATCGACGATGTTTTCGACGACTGTATTCCATATTTCCATGACCAGCACTAAAAAACAAACGAGTAAAATCCAGAGCCAATCGGCAGTGCTGAGCGGCAAGAAAACGGAAAGCAAAAGCACCGCTGCCGTAGAAAGTGTATGAGAACGCATATTTCTTTCTTCTTGAAAAACGGTGTAAACACCCTGAATCGCATACCGAAAGGAATCTATAAAGGTTCTATTCTTTTGTGGATGCTTTTCTGGATTATTTTCTTTCAAGGCCATTCTCCTCTAAGATTTCATCTTGTAAGGAAAACATTTCCCGTTCTTCTTCCTCCGTTTGATGATCATAGCCATTTAAATGCAAGAAACCGTGAACAGCTAAAAACCCTATTTCGCGATCCAAACTGTGTCCAAATTCCTCCGCCTGCTCTTCCGCTTTGTCCATTGAAATAAAGATATCCCCAAGCAATCTTGGAATCTCTATTTCCTCCTCATTGACAAAGTCGTCAAAGAAAGCTCCAAAATCTTCTTCGTCATTATCTTCAATAGCAAAACTGATGACATCTGTCGGTTTATCCATCTTGCGGTACTCACGGTTAATTTCTTGTATTCGCTGATTGTCTACAATAGTCACAGACATCTCAAAATTATCGCCTAGCTGTAATTTTTTTGAAGCACTCACAATTAAGTCTTTAATTAATTTTAAATGTTTTTCCTGTACTCGATTGGTTTCATCGAATAAAGCAATATCCAATATTGTCACTTCCAGTCCGTATGCAATGTATTCGCATAGTTAATCTTTATTTTTTTTCGTCTTCTTCATAAGCATTAATCACTTTCGAAACGAGTGGATGGCGAATGACATCATCCGCTCCGAATTGCACTTGTCCAATCTCTTCAACATTTCTTAACGCATTTGAAGCATGAATTAAGCCGCTTTTTGTTCCTCTAGGTAAATCGATTTGAGTGATATCCCCATTTATAATCATTTTTGAACCAAAACCTAAACGAGTTAAAAACATCTTCATCTGCTGAATGGTGGTATTTTGAGCTTCATCTAAAATAACAAAAGCATCATCCAATGTCCGCCCACGCATATAAGCGAGCGGCGCTATTTCAATGGTCTCTCTCTCCATCAAACGGCCCGTATGCTCTACTCCTAAAATTGTGTATAAAGAATCGTACAAAGGTCTTAAATAAGGGTCCACTTTTTCTTTTAAATCGCCAGGCAAGAAACCTAAATTCTCACCGGCTTCAACAGCTGGCCGAGTGAGAACGATTCGTTTCACTTCTCCTTTGCGTAAAGCAGCGACAGCCATAGCAACCGCTAAGAACGTTTTACCTGTTCCCGCTGGGCCGACTCCAAATACAATATCATTTTTTCTAACTGAGTTGAAATAATTGCTTTGACCCACATTTTTCACACGAATCGGTCTTCCATTATAATCCCGTGTGATTTCCTTTTCATACATGCGAATAAACTGATTCAATTGTCCAGATTTAGCTAATCGCACCGCATTTAAAATGTCCATCGGTTTGATGCCTATATTTTTTTCTCTTAAAATCTCAAGTTCAGAGAGAATCTCACCGAGTTTCAGCACACTCTCTTCAGGTCCGTTTATAATCAGCTGTTTCCCGCGGGTGCTCAGCTCAACACCGAGTTCTTTTTCAAAAATAGCCAAATGACTATTCTGAGGGCCAAATACAGCCATCGCCTGTTCATCACTTTGCATGGTGCGGATAGATTGTGTTTGTTCGTTGGCCAAAAATTATTGCACTCCTTTAAGTTCACATTATAGTATTAAAATTTTATCATAGATTCGCATTTTTCTCCATAGAGATTCTCTGCTCAAAAAATGAAGCCTAAAAAAAGAGTGAAACAATTCGTTTCACTCTTTCATCATTTATTTAGAAGATAAAATCTCTCGAACCATCGTATTGACTTGGCTTCCATCCGCACGACCTTGAACTTTAGGCATGACTTTGCTCATGACAGTTCCCATATCTTGCATAGATTCTGCGCCTGCTTCTTCAATTGCCTCTTCAACTAACGCTCGAACTTCTTCATCGGTTAATTGCTCTGGCAAATACTGGTCGACAACTTCAAGTTCCGCTTCGATTTTTTCAGTCAAGTCTTCTCGTCCAGCTTTTTTGAACTCTGCGTGTGATTCTAAACGCTGTTTTTTCTCACGCGTTAAAATCGCAAGGATTTCATCGGATTCCAAGTCGCGGCCTTTATTGATTTCTTCATTTTGAATCGCTGACTTGATCATACGAATCGTTGTTAATCGATCACGATCTTTCGCTCGCATAGCTGTTTTCATGTCATCATTTAACTGATCTAATATACTCAAAAGAAAACTCCTTTTTATAAGTAAATTGATGGAAAGAAAGCCCGACAATCGCTGTCGATTCGTCGGGCTGTTCTCATTCATTATCTGTTTCTTTTTCCTTGTTTACGATCTCTTTTACGCGCTTCCTCAGACTTTTTCTTACGTTTTACACTAGGTTTATCGTAATACTCTCTTTTTCTAGCTTCTCTTAAAGTACCCGTTTTAGATACGGAACGTTTGAATCGACGAAGAGCGTCCTCGAGATTTTCACCTTCTCTGACATCCGTTTTAGTCAACGTTCTTCCCTCCCCTCGTCATTTCAGGGCGTTCCAACATTTGAATATGATTCACTATTAGTCTTCCCTTGATCCAGCACGAAGTATTTATCGCTCTGGAATTCTATGATTTCTATTCAATATGGAGAAAATGAATAGTACATAGCATATTATAGACAAAATTGGAAATAAGGTCAATTCAAAAAAGGTTTATTTTTCATTTATTTGTACATTTTTTGTTTTTCTTTTAAAGAACAACTTTCACAGCGGCCAAATAACTCAAAACGGTGCGAAGTGATTTCCGCTTCTCCAAGCTGTTCTTTAAAAAAATCGACCGGACACATCGTCAATTCTTTGGAAAACCCGCAGGCTGTACAAATAAAATGATGATGATGCTCTTCTATCCCACAGTTGGCTCTAAAGTATTTTTCTCCAGAAATTTCGGTTTCTTCTAAAATGTCTAAAGTGGAAAAAGAATGCAAATTCCGATAAATCGTATCCGGACTAATGTTTGGATAATCTTCTTTCAGCATTTCCTTGACTTCTCTGGCAGATAAATAGCGATTTTCTAGATACAGCAACTCAAGCATGCGGATCCGGCGTTCGGTCATCTTTAATTCCGAATGTTCTAATCTCTCCAAAGCTTCAATTAACAACAGCATTTCAATCACCCTTAAATAAATACTATCTTTCTTAGCAAACGAACTGGTGTAAATATCGTTCACATTTTACATTTTATAAGGGATAATAACAAGCTCAATTTTTATTCTATGTATTTTTATGGCCATTTTCGCTATAATGGCTTTGCTGTTAAAAAAGCACTATAGGAAGGATACAATATGTTAGAGAAGAAGTTAGTCGTATATATCGTGTCGGATGCGATTGGTCAATCCGCTGTAAACATTGCGCGCTCAGCGCTTTCTCAGTTCCCTGAACTAGACTATGAGATAAAAGATTATACCTTTATTTCTGATTATAATGAAATCGATGAAATTGTAGAAGAATTAAAAACTGAAAAAAAAGCCACCATGATTTTCCATACTTTCTCAAATCCAAACTTAGCACAGTATCTAGATGAGGAAGCGGGAGGCATATGCGATGAGAGTTATGATATTTTAACGCCGATTGTTAATCTGATCAGCCAGCTGACAGACCTCTCGCCTAATATGAAATCGGGCGTCTTAAATCGCCGTTTGGATACAAATTACTTTAATCGGATCGAAGCTCTAGAATTTGCGGTTACCCATGATGACGGGAATCAGCCTTCTGGCTATATAGAAGCTGACATTGTCATTTTGGGAATTTCCAGAACTTCCAAAACGCCTTTAAGTATTTTCTTGGCCAACAACAATTTTAAAGTAGCCAATCTTCCCCTTTTGCCTGAATCGGAAATACCAGAGGAAATTTGGGAAGTGGATAAAAAGCGAATCATTGGTTTAACGAATGACGTGACTGTCCTCAGCGATATCCGAAAACAGCGTATGATTTCTTATGGACTGGATCCTGAATCGATTTATTCGAACTCAGACAGAATTCAAACTGAAATCACTTACGCCAATCAGCTCTATGAGCAATTAGGCTGTAAAGTAATCAACGTAGCCAGCAAATCTATTGAAGAAACAGCCGGCATTATTATTAACTACTTGAACGAACAAGGCGTCGTACGCGTAAATAACAGATAGAAAAAAGCACTGAGTTCTCTGAAGCTAAACAGAGAACTCAGTGCTTTTTTATTATTCTTCAATTTTCTTTTTTCTTTTTATACGGCCATTCCAATTCTTATAGCCGCCTTTAAGGACAAATAAATCCTCAAATCCTTGTTTTTTTAGTTGGATCGCTGCACGATAAGCCGCATATTTTCCATCTTCATATAAATAGATCGGCTGATCTTTTCTCAATTCCACGTGACGCTGTTTCATTTCATAAAATGGAATATTGCGCGCCCCTAAAATATGGCCGGCATTATATTCATCTCTATCGCGTACATCAACCAATTGAACTCTTCGCAAATCTTTTTTGAATTCTTCATTCTCTAATGCAGTGGCTGCATTTTTTCTTCTGAAGTATTGAACAAGCTCCCAAATTCCCCAAGCAATAAGAGCCAACCATAATAACTGGGTAAACGTCCCCATATTTCTGATAAAATCTACTATACTTTCAAACAAAACAACTAGTCCTTTCTACACCTTATATTTTTTATTCCGCTCGTTCTTTTAACACTAATGAAGCTGCACCAATCATTCCAGCATCATTCCCTAGTTCGGCTATTTTAATTTTTGTCGTTTCGCGGATCGGCGGAAAAGTGAATGCCTCAACAATTTCGCTCACTTTTTCCACTAAGTACTCGCCTGCTTTTGAAACGCCCCCGCCCAGCACAATGGTTGATGGATTCAATAAATTGGCCACATGAGATAAAGCAAGACCTAAATAGAAAGTGAATCTCTCAACAACACTTTCGGCAAAGTTGTCGCCTTTTTTCGCTTGATCAAAAATATATTTCGCATCAACTTCTTTGTCGGTCTGTATCGCCTTCACCAGATCTGTATCTGTTTTTGCTGAATCAGCCATGTCCCGAGCTAAACGAACGACACCAGTGGCAGAAGCATATTGTTCCAGACATCCTTTTTTTCCGCAAGTGCATTCATAGCCATTAGGCTCTACAGTTAAGTGTCCAATTTCACCAGCCGAATCCGTTGCGCCATGAACCAATTGCCCGTCAACAACTAAGCCGCTTCCTACTCCAGTACCGAGAGTAATAAAAGAGACATCGGGCTCGCTGTTTCCAGCACCGACCCATTGCTCCCCTAGAGCAGCTACGTTTGCATCGTTGTCAATAGAAAATGGCACACCAATCGCTTCTTCCATTTGTTCGCGTATCGGCTGTAATGTTTTCCAATTCAAATTAAAAGCGCCGATCACAGTTCCGTTTTTCCGATTCACATTTCCCGGCGAACCCATACCAATCCCTAAAATGTCGTCAGCAGTCAAGCCATATTTTTCCAGATTCTCTACTAGCGACTGAATAATATTCGGGACAATATGACGGCCCTCTTCAGAAATATCTGTCTCGATACTCCATTTATGTTCGATTTCACCAGTGGAATGTATGATTCCCAGCTTGGCTGTTGTTCCTCCTAAATCAATCCCGATGACCTTTTTATCCGCCATTCACTTCTCCTACCTTTCCATTGTTTAGACTTCTATTTTACCAAAATATCCGTATGGTGCGGAAATATCCGACGGCTATTAATATGACAAGCACCACGGCATAGAGGGTACCATAGAGTATCCGCTGTTTCTTTGGATTTCTTCTCACATTAGGCGCTGATAAGGCATACATAACTAAATAACCGCCAAGCAGCCCTCCAATATGCCCTGCATTGTCGATTGTTGCATTAAATAAGCCAAATACAAGATTTATAATAATCAAAAAGAGATAATTTCTAGAAAGCTGTTGGATGCCCATCTGATTAGGGTACAATTTTCCGAGCACAAGGGTGGACGCGAACAAACCAAAAATCGCTGTACTTGCACCGGCAGAAACGGAATAATTAAAAGCAAAACTAGCCGCATTGCCTAAAAGCCCGCTCAGCAAATAAAGAAGGAAATACCTCGAATGGCCGATAATTGTCTCCAGTTGAGCTCCTAGGAAGTAAACAATCAAACCATTAAACAGCAAATGCGTAAACCCTATATGTAAAAACATAGGTGTGATTAACCGCCACCATTCCCCACTCACGATATGAATGTTTTCTTTCGCTCCGTAATATACGAGTGTATAAATGTTCTGGCTTCCCCCATTCAAACTCATCAGTAAATACAAAAGAATCGTAACGGTCAGCAAACCATACGTTACAAAGGGAGTTTGTTTCAGCTTTTGCAGGCGACGCCTTGAATTGTAATCCATAGTTAAACCCTCTCATAGTATATCATTTATTTTGAATAACCTTTGTTTTTTCTAAGTTGAACTCTTTTGGTCCTCTCCTAATTCCTCTAGAATCGAATAGAACCCCTTAGTGTTTTCGTCATAGACTTGAACATCTCCAACCCCGATATCATAATGCCAACCTTCGATATTCAGTTCTTTTTTCTCTAGTCGTTTTCGAATATTCGGATATTCTTTTAAATGATTTAATTGTTCCACAACGTTCATCTTTTCCATAAGTTCTGCGCGGTCTGAAGCTGACAAGGATCGGTTCTGGCTTTCTATGTCTTGACGCACCCTGTCTAATGGCTGCAAATATTCTTTCAAACTAGGGAGATGTGAAAGGTTTTCGACACCTCTTAATACAGCTGCACAGCCTCCGCAATTTGAATGTCCGCAGATGATAATCTGTTCCACTTCAAGCACCTCAACAGCGAATTCAATGGCTGAAGCCGTTGTTAAGTCGTGAGCTGTTTCAGAAAAAACTGGAATGGTATTTGCTATGTTTCGTATCACAAATACATCCCCAGGATCGCTCCCTGTCAGTAACTCTGGACTTACCCGCGAATCAGAACAAGCAATGAACAATGTATGCGGATGTTGCTGATCTTCTAATTCTCTAAAAAGATTTTCATATTTCTTATACGATGAATTTCTAAAATGCGCTAAACCTTTTCTTATTCGTGAATTCATTCTATCTCCTCCAAAACATCTGGTAGATTTCGTTCTTTACTATACCATAATTTATACATTCAAAAAATGAATTCAACATGAAACTCGCACTTTTCCTTTGGTTTTCATGAGAACTTCACAAATTTTAGTGTTTTATATAAAAAATACTAGAATATTTGTGACACTCATGTTATTCTATTAATCGCAATGTATTTACTAAATCTTGTAAATACTTATCTTTTTCTGATTTGGAGGGAATGGCATGCGCGTAAACATTACTTTAGAATGTACTGAATGTGGTGAGCAAAACTACATTACTACAAAAAACAGACAAACAAATGATCAGCGTCTAGAAATGATGAAATACTGCCCACGTGAACGTAAACAAACGTTACACCGTGAGACGAAAAAATAAATTGGATATAAAAAAGATGAGATTCCTAGGAATCTCATCTTTTTTGCTTTTATTCTGTTTCTTCTTGTTCTTCTTCCGTTCCCTCGGTATCTTCCGTATTGCTTTCCGCATATTCGCCTACTCTGAAATAAGCATCCATGATTTCTCTGGACATTAAAGTATGATCGTACCCTCTTTGATCGTTTGGCAGATAAGGAATAACGACTGCAACAGCGATTTCCGGATCTTCGTAAGGCGCATAGCCAACGAAAGTCATATTGGAAACTGAAGTCATATTATGTTCTCTTAGATGTTCTTCATTGGAATAGTAGAACGCCTCAGCCGTTCCTGTTTTTCCAGCTGCGTTATAAGGCGCGTCATTAAAAGCAATTGGACCGAAACCATAGTTCCCGTTAATTACTCGCCGCATCCCATATTGGACACGTTCCATTTGCTCTTCTGTCACATCAATATAATTCATCACTTTCGGCTCAATTTCTTGTACTAAATCCCCTACTTCCCCGGTTTCAGGGTTCGTCTCTCTTATTTCAGAGACTAAACGCGGTGCAAAGCGCATGCCGCCATTGGCCATGGTTGCTGAGAACTGTCCCAACTGGAGCAGTGTGTACGTATCAAGCTGGCCAAAAGAAAGGAACATCACTTCACCAGGAGCTTGAGCTGGTCCCAGTTGCCCTGTGCTCTCGTCCAGGATAATTCCTGTTTCTGTCCCTAAACCAAATTGTTCATAATAGCGGCGCATCTTGTTGGCCGTTGCTTCAGGGTTTATCGGCACAGGTTTCCCTTGTTGGAAATTATAGAAACCACCCATCCGCATGCCTAGCACAGACATATAAATGTTTGAGGAATACTCCAAAGCTGTAATATCATTCATCACCCGTCTGCCGTTCTGGTTGAAAAGAGAAGCTATTCTTTGGTGATCGATAATCAAAGGCGTATCTACTATCTCATTATCCTCTACTGTGATGACGCCATCCATATAACCAGCCAAAATGGTCGCCGGTTTAATGGAGGACCCCATAGAGAAACTGTGAGTGATAACGCCCAGCGTATCATCGACGACTTCCCCATTTTTATTCACTTTTTTTCCGCTCATAGCTAAAATATCGCCATTGTTTGGATCCATCGCTATAGCATAGACACTATCATTTAAGCCTCTTCTTTTTTCCAGAACATCTAAAACAATTTCATCTACATGCTTTTGAAATTCCATGTCAATTGTCAGGATTAAATTGTGGCCTTTATTTCCTTCATAAATTTGTTCAGAATTAATGATATCTCCATTGTTATCTGTTTCTGTTTTAGCTGTTGCTTTGCTCCCGCTTAGAACTTCCTCGTATTCAGCTTCTAAGTAGCTGGTTCCTATTCGGTCATTTCGAGAATAGCCTTTAGCTAGATAAGCGTTGACATCAGAAGCTGGAAGCCCTTGTTCTTCGGAAGATACGCCCCCCAGCACACTGCGCAGGACGCCTCCTTCCGGATAGACACGGTCCCAGTCTTTTCCGGTAGATACCCCTGGAAGCAAGGCAGAATATTCACTGACCCGGGCAATTTCTTCTTCCGTCACGTTTTCGCTTTTGATATTGACTGTGCTGAGAGCATAAGCTCCATTCATCTGAGTGAAAATCGCGGCAGCTTTCAAATCTTCTTCTGTATAGTCCGTCAACTCAGCTTCACTGATCAGTTCTAAAGAATCATTATAGCTGACATCATTTGGACTTAAGCCATTTTCTTCGATGTAGTGATTAATTCTTTCATTCATCAGATCCTGATTTGAAGCATAAAAATAATCTTTCAGATCCCGCTTACTTAAGTCACTGTTCTCGGTTGCGAATGGTGAAGTGTGTGGAATATCGATAAGCCTTGCAAGGTTTCTCGCAATTTCGGCCATGCTTTCTGTCTTTGTATTGGCTCCGCGGGTGTACATGATGGTATTTTTCACTTCATTCCCGACCAGGAGCTGAAGATTTGAATCATATATCTCTCCACGAGGAACATTTCCTCTGATGACGGTGCTTTCCGTTCGATCCACTTCTGCTTGGAATTCTTCCCCTTTGATAATTTGTAAATAGCCCGTGCGTACAATTAAGGCAACAAATAATAAAAAGATAATAAAAAACATTAAGTTTAAACGAAACGGTATATGAGAACGCGTACGTTCCCTTCTTTTTCTTGGTGATGTCTCCATAATTTTCTTCCCTCATTTAATTTCGAGAATCTAAAATAATCTATAGGATAGTTTAACAAATTAAACAGCCATTTGCATTACAATTAGGAATATTCCGCAGATTCTTCAAAAAATCTTTACAACTGATGTATTGAAAGACACATAAAAAAAGCCTTAATAGAGAATAGACTGTCTATCCTCTATTAAGGCCATTAAAATCGCTAAAGTAAATTACTTAGCTTCTTCGTATCTTCTTGCAACTTCTTCCC
Organism: uncultured Carnobacteriaceae bacterium; assembly: GCA_964555455.1. GTDB lineage: Bacteria > Bacillota > Bacilli > Lactobacillales > Carnobacteriaceae_A > Atopostipes. Next base: position 960 of record CAZKSU010000042.1, on the reverse strand, counting down.
AATTTACAACGTTCCAGAATGCATCCACATACGCTGGACGTTTGTTTTGGTAGTTTAAGTAGTATGCATGTTCCCAAACGTCAATACCTAAGATAGGTGTTTGACCATTGGATAATGGAGTATCTTGATTTGGTGTATTCACTACTTTTAATTCACCGTTGTCTACCACTAGCCAACCCCAGCCAGATCCGAATTGACCTGTTGCAGCTGTTTTAACTTCTTCTTTTAGGTTATCTAAACTGCCAAAAGTTTCGTTAATCGCATCTGCTAGTTCACCTGTTGGCTCTCCTCCACCATTTGGAGACATAATTTCCCAGAATAATGAGTGATTTGCATGTCCACCACCATTGTTGCGAATAGCTGTACGAATATCTTCTGGTACTTCGTCTAATTTAGCCATTAACTCTTCAATTGAGAGTTTTTGTAAATCTTCATGGCCTTCTAATGCCGCATTTGTTTTGTCCACATAACCTGAGTGGTGTTTATCGTGATGCAATTTCATCGTTTCTTCGTCAATATGTGGCTCCAATGCGTCATAAGCATATGGTAAGTCTGGTAATTTATAAGTCATGAATAAGATTCCTCCTTGATAATTTATTTATTCCTTATTCAATCATCACTTTAGCACATTAAATGACTAAGGTAAAATTTTTAACACTAAATCGAGATTTTGTCCCTTTCTACTGCAGCCAAGGCTGATCTAACGATAAATTCTTCTGCATTTCAACGTCTAATTCGCGCTGAAGCATCCGCTCTTCTTTCCGTTTTTCATAGCCGGCACAAAGAAAGTTTTCTTCTTCGCTTTCAGGCACAATAGACGGCATCACAAATTTATCGGGCTTATCCGGCAAGACAACGAAGGTCAAAAACGAAGTAGCAGCCATATAGCGTTCCCCTGTCAGCAAATCTTCACCGATGACCTTTGCGAAGACTTCTAAACTCGTGTTCCCAGTCCCAGTG
>CAZKSU010000041.1:0-13071 GCA_964555455.1 uncultured Carnobacteriaceae bacterium | reverse complement strand
TCAATAAATTATTCCTGAGCGTCTTTTTTTCTTCTGCTGTTTGCAAATCTACATTATCAGTACCCATCTTTTTTCCCCCTAATTCTATTTACATCGTTTTGATTTGAATCCCTTCATTTTCTAAACCATGGATGATTTCACGCACAAAGTCCAATGCTTTTTCACCATCGCCATGCACGCAGATACTGTCTGCTTGGATAGCAATATCCTGTCCGTCGATACTTTCAACTTTCCCTTCGGTCACCATTCTGACCACACGTTCAACAGCTTTTTCCGTATCGGTAATCATGGCGCCTTCTTTTCGGCGGCTGACTAATGTGCCATCCGATTCATAAGCGCGGTCTGCAAAAACTTCATGGACCACTTGCAAACCTGCTTCTTCTCCTGCTTTCACCAAATTTTGATTGGCTAAGCCCATCAATTTCAAATCAGGATTGTACTCTTTTACAGCTGCAGCAATTGCCTGAGCCAATTCGTAATCTTTGAATGTCTGGTTATAAAGTGCACCGTGGGGTTTGACATGGTTCATCGTCAACCCGACGGTTTTTGCCATGCCGTCAATAGCTGCTAATTGATACAATATAAAGGCATGGATTTCTTCATTTGTTAAATCCATATACCGGCGGCCAAATCCTTGCCGGTCAGGATAGCTTGGATGTGCTCCCAGACCGGTTGTCCCGCTTTCTTTGATACGCTTTAGGGTTTCAAGAAGAACCATGGGGTCTCCTGCATGATAACCGCAGGCCACGTTTGCGGATGAAATAAGCGGAATAATTTCCGCGTCTCTCCCAATTGTATAGCGGCCATAACTTTCCCCTAAATCTGAGTTTAAATCAACTGTACGCATAACATTCCTCCTTAGAGTAAACCATGAGTTTTTAAGAAATGAAGATTCAAGTTGTTTGCCTGATATTCTGGATGGTTCATTATAAACGCTTGGTATTCAATATTTGTCGGATGCGGTCCAATAACTGTCTCATTTAAGACCCGTTCCATTTTAGCAATAGCCGCCTGTCTTGTATCCGCATGCGTAATGACTTTTGCTATCATGGCGTCATAATGGGGTGAAATGGTGTATCCATTATAAATATGCGTATCAATTCGGACATTGTGGCCCGTACTAAAATGAAGTTGCTCAATTTTTCCTGGTGAAGGCATAAAATGATTGCTGGGATCTTCTGCGTTAATACGCACTTCTATCGCAGTTCCATTCATTTCGATCTCTTCTTGAGTAACGGTTAACCGTCCATTAAAAGCTACTTCCAGCTGCTGTTCAACAATATCCACACCAGTTATAAGTTCAGAAACCGTATGTTCCACTTGGATTCGAGTATTCATCTCCATAAAATAAAATTCATTTTCTTCTTCTACATATAAATACTCAACCGTTCCTGCGCTCTCGTAATTCAGCTTTCCCATGACTTCTGCCGTTAATTCTGTGATATACTTTCTCGTTTCATCGTCCAATACAGCCGCTGGAGCTTCTTCAATCAGTTTTTGGTTGTTCTTCTGGATAGAACAATCACGTTCGAATAGATGGACAGCATTTCCTTTGCCGTCTCCTAATATTTGAACTTCAATGTGACGGGCATTCGGAATATAGCGCTCAATATATAAACGACTATCATTAAACGACCCGCGAGCTTCTTGCCGCGCCTCGGAGAATAAACGGCGAAAATCTTTTTCTTCTCGCACTAAACGCATTCCTTTACCGCCGCCGCCAGAAACGGCTTTAACAACAACTGGAAAGCCAATTTCTTTGGCTACTTCTAAAGCCTCGGCCCCGCTTTGAATCGGACCATCACTTCCAGGAATAACTGGCAAGCCGTTTTCCCCGACAGTATCTCTAGCTTTTGCTTTATTTCCCATTAAAGAAATCAGTTTCCCGCTCGGGCCGATGAACTTAAAACCGGCATCCTGACAACGTTTTACAAACTCTTCGTTTTCAGCTAAGAACCCGTATCCAGGATGAATCGCATCAGCCCCGCTAATAGTGGCAGCTGCTAAGATTTTGTCGATATTTAAATAGCTTTCTGCGCTTGATGCCGGGCCAATACAATAAGATTCATCGGCCAATGCCACATGCAGGCTATCTCTGTCTGCTGTACTGTAAATGGCGACACTTTTAATCTTATTTTCTTTTAAAGTACGGATAACTCGGACGGCTATTTCTCCTCGATTCGCCACTAGAACCTTCGTCAAAGCTACTCCTCCTCTGCTCTTAGCCGCATGATGACCTGATCAAATTCAACAGGTTCGCCATTTTCGATTAATATTTCCTCGATAATGCCTGAATCTTCAGCAAGCACTTCGTTAAAGATTTTCATCGTTTCAATTAAGCCGATTTGATCGCCGTTTTTTATTTTGTCTCCGACATTTACAAAGGTTTCCGTGCTGTCTTCATCGGGCTGGGTATAAAACACACCGATCTGTTTTGCTCGAATATCAATAAGGCTGCTTTCTCCCTCTTCAGAAGCGATTGATGTCTGAGCGACTTCTTGAGATGCTGAAGCGCTTGTTTGCACAGGTATTTGAACCGGTTCTTTAGAGTGCGCTTCTAAATACACTTCTAGATCTTCGTCTTCAATGCTCATTACTTTTAAATCAGAATCTTTCATTAGCTTGATTAATTCTTTAATTTTTTCAATTTCCATCTTTTCACCTCATAAATAGTTTCTGTATACGTTCTGCCTCTACTCGCCGGTAGTAGATAAACTCTTTATCGTTTTCCAGATAATCTCCATTATACAAAGTTTCCATTTCTGTTTTGTACAAGTCAATGGCTGCCTTCAATTCAATCATTTTAAAGTAAACTTGTTCATCTGGTTTTAACTGCACCAGCTTAGGCAGATCTACTTTAGCGACACTAGCCATTCGTTTATAGCCGCCTGATGTCTGCCGATCGTTTAGCAGCACAATAGGCTTTCCATTCTTAGGCACCTGAATATTTCCTAATTGAGTCGGCTCCGATAAAATATCATGCACGCCATCTTTTGTTTCAAGCGGTTTTCCGTCTAAACGTATGCCCATGCGATCATTGCTTCGGGTAATCGTATAAGGCTGACTGACTAAAGCTTTTTTTGATTCTTCCGTCAAATCTTCATAGTTTGGTGCTGGAATGATTCGGATGACAGAATCCGTTTCATATGCCTCTTTTTTCACAACTTTAGGATAACCTTCCACGTCTGCACCATTATAATGGAGAATATCGCCTTCTTTTAATGCCCTTCCCTTGTATCCTCCCATGTTTGTACGAAGATGCGTAGAATGGCTGCCTAATACCTCTTCAAGTAGAAAGCCGCCAGCGACTGCTAAATAGGTGCGCAGTCCCTCTTCGGCTTGGCCTAACTGGACAACATCACCTTTAGCTAAAGTGATCGGCCGATTCGTTGGGTATTCTGTCTCATTGACACGTATCGACATGCTAGCTCCAGCAGTGGCAATTGTTGTATTTTTGGTGACTTCAAAAGAAAGACCTGTTAATGTCATTTCAATAACGGGTGTGTCCGGCTCGTTATGAACTAATTGATTCGCTAGAATTGCACTTTTATAATCTAAAGCCCCTGCGGGTGATATGCCTGTAGATTGATAACCGTACCGTCCTGAATCTTGAATAGTCGATAAGAGACCCGGTTCCTTAATTATAAATGCCATTATTCGCCACCGCCTTTCAGTTGAACCTTGACTTCATAAGTACCAGCTGCGACTTCTTTTTCAATTTCTAAAAATTCCTCTTTTGAAATCGGACGAAATATGATCCGATCGCCTGCATCATATAAAATCGTATCTTCTCCGCGTCTCAGGTCATATAATCTGATCGGTGTACGACCAATCAAGTTCCATCCACCAGGAGAATCAAAGGGATAGACACCGGTTTGCTGACCAGCTATTCCAACTGAGCCAGCTTGAATATTGGTTCTTGGACTTTCTAAACGATCTTTAAATAGTTTCTCATCTAAACCGCCTAAATAGACAAAGCCAGGCATAAAACCTAACATGTACACTAAATATTCTTTATTCGCATGCCGCTCTATAACTTCTTCTGCGCTAAGCCCTGCCTCTTCAAATAATTTTATATCCGGCCCATATTCATCCCCGTAGCATACTGGGATTTCAACTATTCGATAGGCATAGTCTTCTTGGGAAATTTTCTGAAGATCAATTTTTTCAATCTCTTCGATGATTTCTGCAGCACTTGTCTGAAAAATGTTATAGTAGAGGACTAATCTTGTATACGATATAATAGTCTCCACAACGCCATCCAGCGCCAGCGAATCGATATACTTGCTTGTATTTACGATTTGTTTATTTAATTCAGGGCTGATTTCCTCCCCGAATTCAAGTGTGATAGAGTCTTCCGTATACTGCTTAATTTCCAAAAAAGCCCACCTCCAAATTTCTACATAGTAGTTATTTTGACGACATTGTAATTATATACAAATGGAGGATCCATTGTCAATTTTTAAGTCATTTAATTAAAATAAAATGAGTAAACGAGTCGTGCACCTTCTAATTTTCAGCATAAAAAAACGCTAATCTCTATTTAACTGGATGCCAGTTTTACAGATTAGCGATTTCTTAGTTTTATTGATTAAATGTTTTTACTGCTTTACCGCTGAAGATATTCTCAGCATTTTGAATCAAATAGCGACTATACTCTTCATTGTATTTTTTGCTTATCGTTTCTAAAGCACGTTTTAAATTATAAGGACGCACTACTGTATCGTGAGCATCTGAAGCAATCACATGGATTAAATTTTCTTCCATCATTTGGTGGGCAGTTTGACGAATCTCTTCTGTATATCCTCCAACGATTGAAGTCGCCGTAATCTGAGAAAGACAACCCATGTTTACCAACTTTCTTAAAATCTTTGGATTTTCTATAAAAGGCTGCTGGCGTTCCGGATGGGCAATCACTGGAATAATCTCCGCATCCAGCATCTGCTGCAAGTAATCAACCGCAAAGTCCGGAAAAACATCCCAAGAAAACTCAACGAGGTAATATTTTCCTTTGCTGTCTAAAGAAAGGTAATTACCGGCGAATAATTCACTGGTGAACTCTTCATTCATCCGGATTTCTTGCCCTGGTGAAACAGTCAAAGGGATGTCTGCTTCTGTGATGGCTTTTTCCACTTTTTTTGTTAATTTTAATACTTTATCTTTTTCATTGGTTACCCAATATCGATTATGATGGGGTGTCAGGATAACATGACGTATGCCTTCATCAATGGCTGCTTGGGCAAGTTTTAACGTCTCTTCTATTGAGTCTGATCCGTCATCTACATTGGGAATCAAGTGAGTGTGTATATCAATCAAGATAATGAACTCCTTTCGAGTAATTCCTAGTCAATATAGCAAACCCCTCTGTGAATATCAAGAAACTCACCGGTATTTGTAGTCGTAATCGATGATTTGACCGGTTTTTAATTGTTTTGAATAATCTTTTTCTAATTCTTTTACTTCATTGATCAAGAAAAATAAACCGATGACGTTGGGAATAACCATCAGGCCATTTGCCATATCAGCCAGTTCCCAAACAATTCCAATATCTGAAACGGATCCTATAAAAACAAAAAATAATACAATCACTTGGTACATTTTTAAGATATTTTTATTGTTGAATAAATATTTGACGTTGTTTTCAGCAAAGTAATACCAGCCTATAAGAGTAGTAAATGCCATGAAAAACAGCATAATCGCTACTAACCTTGGTCCCCAGCTGCCAAATGCTTCAGAGAAGGCAGCCATTGTAATACCAGCACCTTCTAAGCCATTTTCAATGCCTAACTGATTTCCGCCTGTAACCAAAATGACTAGAGCTGTAGCTGTACAGACAATTAAGGTATCTACAAATACGCCCACCATTGCGACATTGGCTTGTGTAACTGGATGATTGACCTTCGCAACCGCGTGAGAGTTTGGTGTAGAACCCATTCCTGCTTCATTGGAGAAGAGACCTCTGGCTATTCCATACCGCACAGCCTGCTGCACGCCATATCCTGCTGCACCTCCAATAACAGCATGTGAACTGAAAGCATTCATAAAGATTGCTTTTAATACTGGCAGTAGATTATCAGAAAATAAGATTAAAACAGTAAGGGCTAAAATGATATAGAGCACAGCCATAAAGGGTACAACTAACTCGGCTACTCTTTTAATGCGATCTACTCCTCCTATGATAATAAGAGAAGTCAGAACGGCCAGGACTAAACCAATAATTGCTGGAGAAATATCAAACGCTGTTTCCATAGAAGTGGCTATTGAATTCGATTGAACAGCGTTTCCTATAAAACCAAGCGCTACAATAATTAAAACAGAGAAAACTCCAGCTAAGGCTTTACCTAAACCGGCTTGTCCTCGATTTTTAAATCCCCGGCTAAGATAAAAAGCCGGACCTCCAACAAGCTCGCCATTTCTTGTTTCACTATATTTCTGTCCTAAGGAAGCTTCTACAAATATAGTCGCCATGCCGACAAGTGCAGTCACCCACATCCAAAATACAGCTCCCGGTCCACCTGAAACGATGGCTGTGGCTACTCCAGCAATGTTCCCCGTGCCGACTTGAGCACCTACTGCCGTAGCTAAAGCTTGAAAAGAAGACATCGTTCCTTTATCTGACTTGGTTCGTCCAGTTATTCCCTCCCACATTTCTTTGAATCCTTTCCCTAAGTGCTTTACTTGGGGGAATTTTAAATAAAAAGTGGAAAAAATGCCGAATCCTACTAAAATGACTATCATAGGCCATCCCCATAAAAGCTCATTAAAGGTAACAATGATTGTTTCTATCTGTTCCAATACACTCACTTCTTTCTGTTATTTGCCATAAGGCGTCTGTCATTTTCTTATATTTGAATAGGATTAGAATACCATTCATTTTACATATGTAAACTTTTTTAGACTCATATAGCGAAACAAAGAGCGCAAATGGACTGAAAAGACCTAGGAGAATTCGGGAATGTTCTAAAAAATGAAAGCTTATCCGCCTAAATATAAAAAAGAATGCAGAAAAACTCTGCATTCTCCTCTATATTCTTCATTTATTCTACGACTTCTATCACTTTATAGCCGATTTCTTCAATAATTTCTTTGACGTACTGACTGGAAGAACCACTCGTCTGGAGGGTAATCTCGATGACATTATCGGGACGGTTAACAAAAATATGGCTCAAGTTGACATGATTCTTAGCTAGCACGTCGGAAAGCTCAGCAATCACACCAATTCGGTCTTCCTTTGTTTCAATGACTAAACGAACACCTTCGTCTTGGTAGCCGGTCAAGTCTATCAGAGCTTTAAAAATATCCTTATGTGTAATAATTCCGATCACTTCATTGCTTTCATTAATAACTGGCAATACCGTGATATCTTTTTCCGCCATTAACAAGGCAGCCTCTTCAATATGGATATCTTCTGATATCGTAATCACATCTGTTTTCATTAGATCTTTGACAATCACTTTGTCAAACAAGTAATTCATTTCGTAAATACTTAAGCTGGAAACTTTCGATGGGGAACTTTCAGCAATAAGCTCCTCTGTAATCAGCCCAATAAACTTGTTGTTTTCAACGACTGGGAGACGATGGAAGTCATGCCCTTCCATAATATCAACTGCATCTGTAATTTTAACGTCTGAAGTTACTGTATAGACGTCTTTTGTCATATAGTGTTTAACTTTCATTCATTATCCTCCTAAGTAAGCTTTCTGAATCTCGTCGCTTCCGAGTAATTCTTTACCTGTTCCTTCAGCTACAATATTCCCTGTTTCAATGACATAACCGCGATCTGATATCCCTAACGCGACGTTCGCATTTTGCTCAACAAGCAAAACCGTTGTGCCGCGTTCATTAATTTCTTCAATAATTCTAAAAATCTCCTTGATAAACAACGGTGCTAGTCCCATGGAAGGCTCATCCAGGAGCAGTAAGTCTGGATTTGATAAGAGAGCTCTCCCCATCGCCAGCATCTGCTGTTCACCGCCTGATAAAGTTTGGGCATCTTGGTTTCTTCGTTCTTTTAAGACCGGGAAACTCTGAAAGACACGTTCAATATCTTTCTTTACCTGTCCAGAGTCCTTTCTTAAAAATGCACCCATATCTAAATTTTCCATAACAGTCATCCCGCTAAAGACATGCCGCCCCTCCGGAACTTGAGAGATTCCTTTGGAAACAACATTTCTCGTGCTTAATTGATGAATAGGCTCTTCCAAATAAAGAATTTCACCGCTCGTTTGTTTTTTCAAAGCAGAAATCGTATTGAGAATTGTTGTCTTTCCGGCTCCGTTCGCTCCGATTAAAGAGACAATTTCTCCTTTATTCACCTGGAAATTAACATTTCTTATTGCTTCAATCACACCGTAATGCACAGTTAAATCTTTTACAGTCAACATTTAATCACCACCTAAATACGCGCGAATCACACGGTCATTTTCTTGAATTTCTTTCGGTGTTCCTTCAGCAATCTTCTTTCCGTACTCTAATACATAAATACGTTCGGCGATATTCATAATCACATTCATATCATGTTCAATAAGGACAATGGCGATATCAAACATATCATGTATCTGATAAATCAGGCGGGTTAACTCCTTGCTTTCATTAGCGTTCATCCCAGCAGCCGGTTCATCTAAAAATAGGAGTTTAGGATTGGTCGCTAAGGCCCGCACAATCTCCAATTTTCTCTGGTCGCCATACGGTAGATTCCCCGCTTTATTGTTATAAACGGTATGCAAATCAAAGAGTTTAAGCAGTTCCATCGACTCTTCTCTCATTTCATCTTCAGAACGGTAAAATTTAGGCGTCCGGAAAAAGACATCAAATAAATTCGATTTTTGTTCACCATGCATACCAATTAAAACATTATCCAGGACACTTAAGTTTCTGAACAGACGGATATTTTGGAACGTGCGGCTCACACCTAAAGCACCGATATCATGCGTTTTCTTTCCGCCTAGCTCATGAGTTTCTCCATCCACGGTAAATTCAATCGTTCCACCGCTGGGTTTGTAGACACCAGTGAGCAAATTGAAAAGAGTTGTTTTTCCTGCTCCATTTGGGCCAATGAGCCCGATCAATTCGTTTTCTTTAATTTCAAAATCAACTTCTGAAACAGCAGTTAACCCGCCAAAGTTTTTTGTTAAATCTTCTACTTTTAATAGACTCATCTCATCCCAACTTTCTTTCATCATTTGCTACTTTATCCATCGGCAAATTATCCTCTCGCTTGAATAGTTTGCTGAATTTCAGCTCATAATTACCAAGCAAGCCGGATGGTTTGAAAATCATAATCAAAATTAATACAAGGGCATAAATAATCATTCGCCAGGCCCCGAACTGCTGAAGATACAAATTGATGACCCCAAGAACGATAGCAGCCACTGTAGTGCCTGTCAGGCTTCCGATACCGCCGAGCACCACAATAATCAAGATGTCAATCGAACGGTCAAAAGTGAATTGTCCAGGGTTTATGACGCCTAAATAAGAAGCGTGAATCGAACCTCCGACAGCAGCTGTCATAGCTCCGATTACGAAAGCTTGAACTTTCAATTTTGTCGTATTCAGACCAAGTGAAGAAGTGGCAATCTCGTCCTCGCGAACGGCAATGGTTGCCCGTCCCTGGCTGCTGTTGACATAATTGGCGATAATGAGAACAACAAGGACCATAAGGATATAGGCAAAGTCCCAATCCATGAGTTGAATGGGAATCCCGCTTAATCCAGCAGCTCCGTTTGTCAAATCTGGCATATTTAAAATAGCCACTCGAATAATCTCTCCAACTCCGAGTGTCGCAATAGCTAAATAATCTCCTGTTAGACGCAAAGTCGGATAACCAACTAAAAATGCAACGATACCAGCAATAACAATCCCTACGAGCAAACTCATAAAAAAGCCGCCAAAAGTAGGCATTTGCCGTGTAATGATTCCTGTTGCGTAAGCTCCGATGGCCATAAATCCGGCATGCCCTAAAGCAAGCTGCCCGGAAAAACCGACAATCAGGTTCAACCCTGCGGCAAGGATAATGTTAATAAAAATGGTAATTAATGTTTGCTGATGGACTCTTGAAATGAATCCAGTAGAGACACCAAGAGTTAATAACAAGAATAAGCCAATAATTGTAGCTAGCCATGCGCCATTTGCTTTACTAAAAATTCTCAATGTCTTCACCTACACTTTCTCTGATTGGTTTTTACCTAACAAGCCTGCTGGACGAATAAGCAGGATAACGATTAAAATCACATATACGACTGCATCTCGTATCATCGAGTTTCCATAAGCCGTAATCATAACTTCAATCATCCCTAATAAATACCCGCCCAGAACAGCTCCAGGAATTAAACCAATTCCGCCAATAACAGCTGCTACGAAAGCTTTTGTACCATATCCGGCACCAAGCATTGGTGAAATCGAGTTATAGTAAATCCCAACTAACATACCACTTGCTCCTGCTAAAGCAGACCCTAAGACAAAGGTAAATGCAATAACCGAATTTGTATTAATCCCCATTAATTGGGCGGCTTCTGCGTCCACACTCACTGCTCGCATTGCTTTTCCCATTTTGGTTTTTTGGACCACAAATTGCAGAAGAACCATTAACAGAACAGTAGTGACTAATAAAATAACTTGCATGACTCGAATAGTAATACTTCCGATTTGAAAACTTTGATTAACAAATGCTGGAACATTTTCAAAGGCTTGAAGATAGGCTCTTGTTTCAGCACCAGCTAAAACAATCATGCCATTCCTTAGTAAATATGAGACTCCGATCGCCGTAATAAGTGCAGATATCCGTGGTGCATTCCTTAAAGGCCTGTAAGCCACCTGGTCGGTTATGACTCCGAGGACCGCTGTTAAAGCCATCGTCACCAAAAATGCTACAAAGACATTCATATTTAATGAAAGAATTAAATAGTAACTAATAAATGCCCCGACCATAAAAATATCTCCATGCGCAAAGTTCAATAATTTAATGATTCCATAAACCAAGGTATAACCCAAGGCAATGAGTGCGTACACACTGCCCAAGGTTAATCCGTTGATTATTTGTTGAATAAAAGTGTCCATTATCCATCACTTACCTTTCAAGGATTAAAACTAATTTTTTCGTTTACTTTTCGGTGTCAATTTCAATAACGCCTACATCTTCGCCATTTTGCACTTCTACAATCGTTACTGTTTTAATTGGGTTGTGCAATTCATCAAATGAGAAAGTACCTGTAACGCCTTCAAAGTTCTCAGTATTTTTCAATTCAGCGTTAATTTCTGAAGGAGCTGCGCTTCCTGCTCTTTCGATGGCATCTCTTACTACATAAGCTGCATCATAAGCCATGGCAGCGAACATATCAGCTGATTGGCCGAATCGCTCTTCGTAGTTGGCTAAGAAGTCTTGTACATGCGGTTCTTCTGACAGCGTTGAGAATTGAGTCGTGTAATAAACGTCATTTAAGTTGGCTGTACCTGCTAATTCATACAACTGGCTGTTTCCGAAGCCATCTGGACCTAAGATTGGCTGATCAATTCCCATTTCACGAGCTTGTTTAATAATAGGACCTGCCTGCTCATAGTAACCGGGAACAAACAAGACATCAAAATCTGTATCGGCAATATTTGTTAAAACCGCACTAAAGTCTGTTTCATCTTCTGTAAAGTTCTCTTTTGCGACAACTTCTCCCGCGAAAGCTTCTTCAAAAGTTTCAACTAACCCAACCGCATAATCACTTGAATTATCGCCTAGGATTGCTGCTTTTTCAGCATTAAAGTGTTCTGATGCAAATTGCGCTAAAGCTTCTCCTTGATAAGAATCCGGGTAAGCAATACGCCATGCTGTGTCAACAACTTCTCCCGTTGAATCTACTGTAAAATCATCCAATGAAGCTGAAGGAGACAAGAGTGGAACGTTGTATTGGGAAGATTGCTGTAAAGCAGCCAGAGAAGCTCCTGAAACATCCGGACCAAGAATAATGGAGACTTCATCCTCTGTAGCTAAACGAGTAGCCAGCGATGCAGCTTCTGCTTCATCTGAGCTATAGTCGTATTCCGCAAGCTCTAATTCTTTGCCGTTTACTCCGCCCGCTTCATTAATTTCATCAACTGCTAATTGCAAAGCATAGGTTTGAGGTTGTCCATAGGCGGTATAAGCACCTGAGTTGGCAAATAACGAACCCAATACAATCGTATCGCGCTCCTCATATAATGCGGTATCCTCTTCACTAGTCGCTGTTTCACCATTTCCACATGCCGCTGCTAGTAAACTAACGCCTGCTAATAACCCTACAAATGTTTTCTTTGATCCCATTGTTTTTCTCTCCCTGTTTTTTGTATTTAACCAATAGATCCGCTTATAAAAACAAAAAAGACAAGCCCGACTCAGAAGTTCGGGCTTGTCTTGATGTGTGAGCCCGCTTTACTTTCACGCTAAAGTGGACTCTCCTTTTTGAAAAGAAGAATCCTGGCTACACGACAATAATGACAATGTTAGAGAAATCGGACAGAGTAAACATACTTTCCGTCATTTGACTATCTGGTTTGGCCAATTCAAATTTCTGATGCATATTTACTCCTCCTCTTTCATCTCTATTGATTTCCATTATTATAGGAGCATTTATTATAAAACGCAAGTCCTTTTTTAATAAAATTCAAATTTGACGCTCATTATATCTATTTAAACGTTGGTACAAGAGTATTTGTAAAATAAACAAATGATTAAAAAACTCTCATATTAAAATTCTATTTGCTTATTCTGGATCCACTTCATAAATCTCAACCGGTTCACCGTTTTGAATTTCAATAATACTGACTGTTTTCACTGGATCGTGTTTTTCATCAAAAGAGAAAGTCCCGGTAATACCTGCGAAGTTTTCTGTGTTTTCAAGTTCTTCATTGATAGCCACTGAGTCAGTCGATCCTGCACGCTCAATCGCTTCTTTTGTAATAAACACTGCATCATAAGCTAATCCTGTAAACATGTCTGGATCATTTCCGGTAAATTCTTTATAATTTTCAACAAACTCCTGAATGGCTGGATCTTCACTTTCTACGACAAAGTGTGAGGTATAGTAGACATCATTCATATTGTCCGCG